>JAVEES010000312.1 GCA_030840285.1 Pseudonocardiales bacterium | reverse complement strand
GATTGGTGGTTGCGCTCAGCGGTGCCGATGGTGGATCGTCACAGTTCGTGCCACCCATTTCAGTGCTAGTAGTCGATGATCACGCCCTTTTCGCAGACGTGCTGAAGGTACGGCTGATGCGCGAGAGCTTCATCGAGAGCGTCGACGTGGCTTACACGGCCGCCGATGCCACGGCGCGCCTACGCGCCCAGAGCTTCGACGTCGCCGTGCTGGACTTCGTGCTCGACGAAGGCACCGCGCTGGATCTGCTGGCGGTGATCTCAGCGGAGTCCATTCCGGTTCACCCCGTCGTTCTCAGTGCATTCGATGCGGTGCAGGACATTCTCGATGCCCTCATGCTCGGCTTGCGCGCCTGGCTGCCCAAGACGGTAGACACCAATCAGCTGATCCGCGCGGTGCAGGGCGTCAGCGAGGGTGAGGTCTGGCTGTCCCCCGTCCTGCTCGGCAAGGTGCTCGACGGGTTGGTGGCGCGCACCTCCCGGGCGCCTTCCGGTCCGCTGGACGCGCTCACCAGCCGGGAACGCGAAGTGCTCGAGTACATGGCCGAGGGCATGGCAAGGGCCGATATCGCATCGACGCTGCGGGTATCGGTGAACACCGTGCGGACCCACGTGCAGAACTTGATCAGCAAGCTCGGGGTGCACTCGACGCTGGAGGCGGTCGCGATGGCCCTGGGCAACGAGCAGGACTCCGACCGCTCACGCCACGCCTGATTCGCTGACCTCGGCGGCATCGCAGGGCTGGTCGCTCGGCTGGTCGCTGCACTGCTCGGCGGCTAGCAGGCCCCGGTCGCGCAACAGTTCGACGATGCGCGAGACGATCGATTCGACCGACTCGGTCTCCGTGTCACCGACCAGGTCGGGGTCGGCCGGTACCTCGTAGGGATCCTCGACACCGGTCAGGCCCGGCAGGATGCCTGCCCGGGCCTGTGCATAAAGCCCCTTGCTGTCACGGGATTCGCACACCTGCAGGGACGTCGCTACGTGAACCAGCAGAAATCCGCCATATTCGCCGACCATTCTCGCGACGTCTCGGCGAGCCGAGTCATAGGGGGCGATCGGCGCACAGATCGCGATCCCGTGATGCTTGGTTATCTCCGCGGCCACGAAGCCGATCCGCCGGATGTTGCGGTCTCGATCGGTGCGGGTGAAGCCGAGGTCACTGGACAGCGTCTGCCGTACGAGGTCACCGTCGAGCAGGCTCACCGGCCGCGGTCCTGCCTCCCGCAACCGTGCGCAGAGCGCCTGGGCGATGGTGGATTTCCCCGCTCCCGAAAGGCCTGTCAGCAGCACCGTGAATCCCCGCCGCCCTGCATTCGCCTCACCGCCGCGGAGCTGTGCGGCTACCTGAGGCGGCGTGAACCAGGCCGGAAGTTCCTCGCCGCGGCTGAGCCGCTCGCGCAGTTCGGTGCCAGAGATGCTCCAGGCCGGCTCGCCGTCGGCGACCTCATCCTCCTGAAGGTAGTCCCCAAGCCGGGGAACGTAGACCATCCGGTGGAATCCGAGAATCTCGACGCCGATCTCGTCGGCGAAGCGCTGAGCCAGCTCCTGGGCAGCATTCGGTGGGTAGAACGGCCGGCCTGCCGCATCGAATCCCGGGCCCGCGTGATCGCGGCCGACGATGAAGTGAGTGGCACCGTAGTTTCGGCGGATCAGGGCATGCCAGACCGCCTCGCGGGGACCGGCCATCCGCATCGCCAGCGGCAGCAAGGACAACATCACGCTGTCGGGTGGGTAACTCGGCAACAGCGCGCGGTAGCAGCGAACCCTGGTATAGGCATCGACGTCGCCCGGCTTACCGATCCCGACGACCGGGTTGATGAGCAGCTTGGCGTCGGCGATCTTCGCGGCGCGAAGGGTGAGCTGCTGGTGGGCCCGGTGCATCGGATTGCGGGTCTGGAAGGCGACCAGCCGGTCCCAGCCTCGCCGCGCCAGCTCGTCCCGAACCTGGCGTGGCGTCCTGCGCAGATCGACGTGGTCGTAGTGGGAGGGCAGCCGCAGCACGGTGAGCGCGCCACTGACATAGAAAGGATGGGTATCGCGCAGCAAGTGCCGTACGCCCGGGTGGCCCTCATCAGTCGTGCCGAATACGGCCTCGGCCTCGGCGAGTCGATCGGGTCGCCAGACCTCGGAGACCTCCATCGTTGCCAGCACGGTCCCGTCCGGATCACGCAGCACCAGCATCCCGCCGGAGCCGAGAAGGCCAAGCAGTTCACCGGAAACGTCCAGCGTGACGGGTACCGGCCAGAGCGTTCCATCCGCCAGCCGCATGAAGTCGCACACCGACTCGTAGTCGGCCTTGCCCAGGAACGAGGTGAGTGGCGTGAAGCCGCCGCCTGCCAGCATCTCCAGGTCGAGCAACTGCCGGGTGCTCAACCGCCAGCTCGGCAATCGGCCCACCCGCGCGAGGGCCGCACGTGCGGTGTCCTCATCGGCGAGCAGGTCGACGAGGGCGTCCAGCCGGGTACCGGTCATGCCCGGGCCTCGACGCTGTAGCCCAGAAACGTGCGGTACATCAGCATTGCCTTGGCGCGGCCCGCGGAGTGCTCGGCCGCCTGCCATTGCTCCAGCAGCGCGTTCTTGCGCTCAGCGCGGGCTGCTGACGGCACCCACGCGTGTTGCGCGGTGCTGGCCCGCCCTTGGGTGAGTGCCCGGCGTTCGCGGCGCATCTCGAGCTGGCCGACCGAGCCGGACTCGAAGCCGAGCAGGATCGGCGACAGGGTGTCGCGCAGTGCCATCAGTTCCAGGCATTCGCCGACCGCCGCGTCGGAGTGCTCGAATTCGGTGAAGGCCGTGCCGAAATGCTGGTTCAGCCGTGCGATGACCGAGCCGAAGTCGTTGGTCACCTGCTCGAAGTCGGCAACCTCCAGGCGGTCGCGGTAAGGCAGCAGTCGACGATGGAATCGTGAATAGGCGGTAAGGGCATCTGCCATCGCGATGTTCGGCTCCTGTACCAGCTGGGACAGGATGGCATCGCGCGGCTCGCGGATCAGCAGCAGGGCCGGCAGCCCGCGCCGGGCCGCCTCGACGAGCTGCGCGGGAGCGTGCAGATGATGAGCCAGCCGC
>JAVEES010000262.1 GCA_030840285.1 Pseudonocardiales bacterium | reverse complement strand
GTGCGGACGGCGTGACGGCCCCGTCGACCGCCGGCTACGTCCCGCCCGTCAAGCATGTCTTCGTCATCAACATCGAGAACAAGGGTTACGACACCACCTGGGGTCCATCCTCGGCGGCGCCCTATCTGGCAAAGACCTTGAGAGCCAAGGGGGTTCTGCTCAACTCCTACTACGGCACCGCCCACAACTCACAGCCGAACTACATAGCGCAGATTTCCGGGCAGGGCCCTAATCCACAGATGCAGGCCGACTGCCAGATCTACTCCAGCTTCGTCGGCGCCACGACCGCGCCTGGCGGCCAGGCCGTCGGCACCGGGTGCGTCTTTCCCGCCTCCGTCCCCTCGCTACCAATCCAGCTCGACGCCAAAAACCTCAGCTGGAAGGGCTACCTCGAAGACATGGGCACACCGTGCCGGCATCCTGCACTCAACAGCGCCGACCAAACTCAGACCGCTACGGTCGGCGACCAGTACGCAGCTCGGCACAACCCATTCGTGTATTTCAGCGCGATCACAGACTCTCCCGAATGCGCGCAACGCGTTGTCGATCTCTCGCAACTGCCGAAGGACCTGGCCGCCGCGAGCACCACGCCCAACCTCTCCTACATCACCCCGAACCTGTGCAACGACGGCCATGACTCCCCCTGCGTCGATGGACGACCCGGTGGACTGGCCAGCGTCGATGCCTGGCTTCGTGTGTGGGTGCCCAAGATCCTTAACTCACCGGCGTACCGGGCTGACGGCGAGCTCATCATCACGGCGGACGAGTCAGACAGCCCGCAGAGCGATGCCACGGCCTGCTGCGGCGAGGGTCCCGGTCCCAATTCCCCGCTGCCCGGAATCGTGGGCGTCGGCGGCGGCCGGATCGGTGCGCTGGTGCTGTCCCGATGGACGGCGCCGAACACCTGGAGCACCACTGACTACAACCACTATTCACTGCTCGCTTCGATCGAGGACGTGTTCGGGCTGCCCTACCTCGGCTACGCCGAGACCGCCGGCCTGAACCGCTTCGGCCTGGACATATACAACTCAGGGTGGGCCGGCTGACAGGCAGATCAGCCCGCGACTGCGGCTGCAGTTTCCCGTGCAGCCGCAGATGCACGGGACGATCTAGCAAAGTCTTCTACCTCACCACACATTCGGTGACGAGTCGCGTGAGGGGATCAGCTCGTGTGAGGCGCCCGCAGCTCCACGCAGCATTCCCCGACACGGGGTTCCAGGACGGCCTCGACTGCGCGCGCATCCAGTCCGGTGAGGAAGCCGGTTAGGAACGCGTGGTTGAGTCCGCAGACCAGGTCGGGCGCCTGTTCGGCTAGCGGATGGAACGGGCAGTTGCGCAGACAGACCCGCGTGGGTGAGACTCGCTCGGGCTGGTAGCCGTGCCGTTTCAACAGGCCTTCGCTCAGGGTCAGGGCCCGTTCAGCGCCAAGCCGGCCCGGACGCAGCTGTTCCCTTTCGGTCGCCGCGACCCGCTGGCCGCGTTCGCGCGCTGCTCGCATTGCGGACTGGCGTGCCGCTTCGTCCCCGCCCTCGTTAAGGATCGCCTCGATGAGGACGCCCGCGAGCACGTCATGCCTGCGTTCGGGGATGCTGATCCGGATGTCGGCGTGGGTCGGCTCGTAGACCTTCGGATTCCGGCCGACCTTGCGCAATCCGCCGACCGGTTCTGAATGCGAACGCAGTAGCCCAGCCGCAACCAGCTTGTCCAAGTGAAACGCCGCTAGCTTGCGGGAGATGCCAACCGCCTCGGCGGCCAGTTCCCGAGTAACCGGCTGCCGCGCGGTCCGGATGAACTCATACATGCCGTGCCTGAGACCGTCATCAAGGGCCGCGACGGCTTTGATCGCGGCATCAGCCGGCATCGGCAGACTCTGGCTGTCTGTGCTCACCGAGCAACCATAACTCCTACTGGGATAGCCACAATCATTCGGCGCGCCTGAGTCAATAGGAGCTATTGACGAACGCCCGTCTATAAGACCAAGATTTGTTGGAGAAATACTCTTCCTATCGGAGGCCCTCATGGACGAACCACGCAGTGGCAAAGTGCCCGTCACGGTGCTCGCTGGTCCGTATGGTCATCCCTTCCACCCGATCTTGGTTACGGTCCCTATCGGGGCGTGGATGGCGTCGCTGATCTTCGACATCGCGTCGCGCATCGTGGACAAACCTGGGTTTCTGACGCAGGCTTCGGAATGGCTGATAGGAATCGGCATCCTCGGTGCGCTGGCCGCCGCCTCGTTCGGCTTCCTGGACCTGCTGGCCATCCCCGGCGGAACGAAGGCGTTCCGGACCGGCCTGATCCACATGAGCATCAACCTGGCCGTGACGGTCGCGTACGCGGTCAACTTCGGGTGGCGGCACGGCACCTACGCCGGCCAGGGCCGCGTCGCGGTCGGACAGCTGGTGCTATCGGCGGTAAGCATCGCCGCCCTCGGCGCCTCGGGCTACCTGGGTGGCAAACTGGCCTACCGCTACGGCGTCCGGGTCGCGGATGAACACACCCAGGCCGAAGGGTTTGTCACCCGGACCGGGGCAGGCACGGACACCGGACGAGCTTCCCGGCACGCCGGTCAGAACTAAGCGAGCGGCATTGCCGCGGTGGCTAGCTCGATAGCCACGGCGCGACGTTTCATCTGCTGAGCAAGAGAGGACTCATCATGGCTGTCGCAGCGCTCATCGCCTGGATTGTCACCGCCGCCGGCGGCTCCTACTTACTGGCCACTTGGATCCGCAAGGGGGGTCAGCGTCGGCAGGCCGGTGCTAGCAGCAGCTTCCCACCCGCGTTGATCTTCGGCCATTTCGCCCTCGCAGCAATCGGCCTCATCGTCTGGATCATTTACGTCGTCACGGACAAGGATGCGTTGGCGTGGACGTCCTTCGGACTGCTCGTCGTCATCGCGCTGCTCGGCTTCACCATGCTGATCCGGTGGCTCCCCGCCTACCGCGGCCGGGTCACCACTGGGGGCCGGGTTGCCGAAGCTCTGGTGGGCGGCCCCGCTGAACGGCATTTCCCGGTCGCGGTCGTCGCCGGACACGGCGCGCTTGCCGTGACCACGATCGTGCTGGTGGTGCTCGCCGCAGCGGGAATTGGCTGACGCCACCGTCTTCAGCCCACGGTGCCACCCGCCGACGAGGCATGCGAGGTCGACTAGCGGAATCACACCAGCAGAGAGGCGCGCTGACGCTGCCAGAATTCTGGGTGGCTGAGTGCGTGCGGGCAGTGAGCCTCTGCCACCCTCGGCGTGGTCATGGCACCGCTGCGTGAATGACCGATGCGGGTACGTCGTCGTAATGGCGCGCGTCGTAGGCCTCCGCGAGCGCGCCGGCACCGGCGATCAGGCAGAACAGCCCGAAGGAGTGCGCGATCGTAGCCGCCGTGACATCTGGGCGAATGGCACAGACGAGGCCTAGTGCGATCGGCATCAGAGCTTCAAGAGCCAGCAGCGACAGCCGGCTTGCCAGGTCACGACTGCCCACGGCGAATCCCAGTTCGAGGATGCCGGTGACCAGCGCCCACGCTGCGACGATGACGACGGCGACGTGGGTCGTGACCGCGGGCCACTTGAGCGCGGCGATGCAGGCGATCGTGTCCAGTAAGACCAGGAGCAACCGTCCCAGTATCGCTAGCGCGGACCGAGAGGCGATCAGCCGAACGGCTCCTGCGGCGGCGGAAGTGATGGCGTAGAGGGCAAACACGATCACGAAGATATGAACCGTGACGTTGGGCCACCCGACCACGACAAGCCCGATCACTATCGAGATGATCCCCTTACCGGCCAACCCGAAAGTCGCGGCCTTCATGGCTCTCCTTAACTGTTGACAAGCGCCGGCACCGGGACTGACATGCTCGCGGCACCCCGCAGCCCAGTAGCTAGGTTGGATAAGCGCCAGCTAACGGACGGGGCCTGGTTAGTTGTCAGCGTCGGATGAGCGGGACGAACCGTGGATGCGATGGAGTTTCTCGTCCAGACTCGCCTGCCGTTGCTTGTGTGCTCGGTGCAGGCCCTTGATCATGGCACTGGTCGGCCGGGAGCCGTGGTAATCGGGGTGATGGCGGTAACACAGCAGGAATTGACCGCCGGCGGCGGAATGATTCCCGACTCGCCAGCATCGCGGCTCGTGGCAGTTGTACTTCCGTACCATCTGATAAACCCCGGTGCCGATCGCGCCGATAATGCCGAACTCGGCGATGTCGGATCCGAACCCGGACCAGAAACCGTAATACGGTCCAGACTCGTTCACGGTGCCGGTATGAACTGCCAGCCAGTGATCGACCGCGGCTGCATCCAAAACCCAGGACGTTATGACAGCAGCGAGCGCAGTAACCGCGACGGCGAGCAATAACAGACGTGATCTCATATCGTCCCGCCTCCTTCAGTGTCGCGCATTATGAGCGATCACAATGACGAGCTCACAAGGTCGCAAACTCCCCGGCCGTCGCTCGGTCGCCCACATTCACGGCCATCACGAAAGCGGAAACACCCGCCACAATGCTGAACAGGCCATACACCTGAGCTATTGACACCGCACCGATATCAGGTCGGAGGGCGAAGACGACGCCCAGAGCTATGGATACCAATCCCCCCAAGCCCATCAGAGCGCGTTCACCAGCGGACTCTCCGGCAGCAAAGGCCATCACGACCTCGGTGAAACCAGCGGCGAAGGCCCAGATTGCGAGCAGCCAGACCAGTGCGAGCGCGGTCATGCCCGGCCAGGCCAGCGCCGCGACACCCGCCACGACATCTAGCGCGGCGAGCAGGAGCCGGCCGGTCACTGCACCGGCGCCGTCGGAACGAAACGCCCGGGCCGCCTCAGTGCCGGCGGCGATGAAGGCATAGATGGCGAACAGGATGACGAACGCTCCGACGGTGATCCCGGGCCATACGACGGCGATCACCCCGAGGACGAGAGCGAAGATCCCTCGCCATACGAGGGCCCCTCTGATGCTATTCATGACTAGCTCCAATCAGTTTTTTTTGCCTGGTGGGCGGTGTCCCGGCGGAATGGCTCGTATCCGCCAGGACACCTGAGGAAGTCGACTCGTCCGCGACCTATGCGGTGGACGACAGTGCGTCGGCGTCGGCTCGTGCGATGGCGGCGTCGATGATGGCGTACTCGGCCTGGTCCAGGATGTAGAGCGCCAGATCAATGGCGTCGCAGGCATCTTGCTCGGCGACGTCGGCGTGGTGCTCGGCCCTCTTCACGTCGTGTTCTGCCTGACGCTGCTCGATGTGAGCGTGAACCGCGGCGAAGCGTTCCTCGATCGCAGTGCGAGCCGCGTCCCGTTTGCCCTGTGCTTTGGTCTTGGCGTCGGCGGCGTGCTCCTTCGCCGACGTCGCCTTCGACTCGACCGACGCCTTGAGCGAATCACGCTTGGCGTCGAGCTTGGCGTGGTCGTTGGCGCGCACCGCGTCGACGGTGTCCTCGGTCTTCTTCGTCCGATCCGATAATGCGCTGAGTTGTTCGGAAAGCTTTTTCATGGTCGTGGACTACCTTTCTGGCTCGTAAATTGTTGGCGGTGGATACCGGTTAACCGGTGACGATGAGGTCGTTACGGACGTAATAAACCCCGTCGGCCCGCCACGCGGCGTCGATGACGGCGTCGTATTCGGCCCAGGTGCGAACGTTGCCGGATAAGGTCACCGTGGTGTCATCGGTGGTGACGAGGACGTCGCTGTCGTCGAGGATCAGCGCGTTGCGGTCGAGTGCGCTTTGGACCCGGACGAGCACGTCGACCGGATCGGCCGTGCTCCACACTTCGATGTCGTTCTTGATGTTGCGAACGCCGTAGAGATAGGTGACCGCAGCGGCCGCCGCAGCTCGTTGACTGCCAGACGATACTGAGCCGATCAGGGTCACGTTGCCGTCCCTCGCGCTGGCCTCGATTCCGCTCGGCACCGTGACCGAAAAAGCCAGCGCATTGTTCGCTGCTGTGGTGAGCGTGGCGTCATCGCGGTAGTCGCTTTCGGGCAGCATTACTTCCAGGTGGTTGTGCACCCGGGTCACGCCGTCGATGCGTCGGGCCGCCGCGACGGCCTCCAGGTACTGGGGATAGCTCCCCACCACTCCGTTGAGAGCCACATCGCCGCCCACGTTCTGGATCGTGATGCCGCTGCTTTCGATCAGCGGATCGAAGTCCAGCTCATCCTCGACGGCCCGCTTGATGTCCTTGTTCTTTCCCATCGCTGAATCTCCTTTTCAGACAAGCACCCTGGCGTTTGCCACGGTGCGGTCAGTGGAACGTCTCTCCTCTAGCCGCGTTGCTAGAAGTTGGTCGCCGAGTGCCACTGGATGCAGTGCCATTCGAGGCAGTGTCATTGGAGGCAGTGCCATCCGAGGGCCGGTGTTCGCGTGCGCGGTAGGCCGTTGTGCTGGGCGGCCACCAGGCGTGTGCCCGGCCTGCTGATCAAGGGATGAGCGTGCCCTCCTGGTTCAGTCCGGCGTCGGCCTCGACTCGGGCGAGTGCGGCGTCGGTGATCGCGTACTCGGCTTCGCTCAGCGCATACAGCGCGAAG
This sequence comes from Pseudonocardiales bacterium, assembly GCA_030840285.1. Lineage (GTDB taxonomy): Bacteria > Actinomycetota > Actinomycetes > Mycobacteriales > Jatrophihabitantaceae > Jatrophihabitans_A. The sequence goes on along the minus strand of JAVEES010000262.1, from coordinate 458 downwards.
TCGATGGCATCGGCCGCATCCGACTCGGCCTCGTCGGCCCGCTGTTCGGCTTCGTGCCGGTCCCATTGCTCTCGTCGCCGGCTCGACTTCGCGTGGATGGTCGCGAACCAGGCGTCCGCGGAGGCGCGAGTCTGTTGCCACCAGCTGCCCGGGGCTTCACCGGTCTGGGCAGCAGCACGCTCCCGGCTGGCGTCCAGGCTCGCCCGTAGCTCCTCGCGCTGCGCCTCGAGCCGCTGCCGGTCGCGATCCTCGGCGGCCGCGACGATGTCTTCGACCTTCCCCGCGCGGCTCGTCAATGCCCCCAACTGCGTGACTAGCTTTGGCATTGCTCCTCCTTCGCCGGCGGGGATCGTGTCGTGCGATACCAAGCCTGTAGGCGTCAACGCCGAGGGTCGATGTTCTCAATGACACCGGATGGGGATAGCCCCTGTTCGACTGGACATTGAGTCTTATCGGCA
>JAVEES010000415.1 GCA_030840285.1 Pseudonocardiales bacterium | reverse complement strand
CCGTCGTGGAGAGGCTCGATGCGGGGTCGGCTCCTGCTGCGGACGCGGTGAATTCCCGCACGACCTGGCTGTCCACCATTAACGATGACGGCAGCCCTCATGTGACTGCGGTCGGTGGCCTTTGGGTGGACGGTACGTTCTGGTTCCAAACCGGCACGCGGACGCGTAAAGGCCACAACGTTGCCCGCGATCCGAGGTGTTCGGTCGCGGTGTCGATCCGCGACGCGGACGTCGTGGTCGAAGGCGACGCGGTGCGGGTGACCGAGCCAAGCGCACTGGCGCGTATCGCGAAGGCTTGGGCGGATCAGGGTTGGCCTGCCGAGCCGGATGAGAGCGGGTCGGGAATCACCGCCCAGTTCAATGCACCCGCGCAAGGCCCGCCGCCCTGGCACGTCTACCGCATCGAGCCGCGCTCGGCGACCGTGGTCTTGTCGGAGGAGCCGGGCGGTCTGACGCGGTTTCGCTTCTGACCCAGATCGATCGAGCGCAGGTATCAACTCGGCGACGGGAATCTGCGAAACCACCCTGACGTATCAGCGGGCAGCTGGCGGTCGACCAAGGGCTGGCTGCACAGCGCCTCGGTGCCCCAGTCGGCCGGTACGGCAAACGGGGCGCCGCCGAATACCGTCACGTTGATGAAGTCGCCGCGGCGAAAGGCCAGTACGTCGGCGCGTCCGGTGTCCAGCCAGTCCAGGGTGTTCGCTTGATCGATGCTGCGGCGAACGCGTAATGCCTTGCGATACAACGCCAAAACGGACTGTTCGTCTGCCTGTTGCTGCTCGACGGTGAAGTTCGCGAACCAGTCGGGCTGGGCCAGCCACGTCGATCCTGAGCTGAATCCGAATGCGGGCTGCCCGGCCGCCCAGGGCAGCGGCACTCGGCTACCGTCGCGTCCGTGCTCAGTGCCGTGCGACCGCAACCAGATCGGGTCTTGCCGTGCCTCGTCAGGCAAATCCTGTACTTCGGGCAGGCCCAGTTCCTCGCCCTGGTAGAGGTAAACCGAACCGGGCAACGCCAGCATCAGCAGGGCGGCCGCCGTGGCGCGCGCCACGCCGAGTTGCAGATCGACCTCGCCTCGCGCTCGTGTGCGCAAGGCGTTCGCGTCCGCACTGATGATCGGTTCGGGTGCGATCAGACCGTAACGGGTAACCGCCCGATGAACGTCATGGCTGTTCAGCGCCCACGCCGGTGACCCTTCGACCCGATCAAGGCCCGCCAGGCTCTCTGCGATGGACTGCCGGAATGCTGCTGCATCGAAGGGCTGCTGCAACAGGTCGAAATAGAAAACCTGCTTGAGTTCACCCTCGCGGATGTAGTCCGCAACCTCGGTCGGTGACAGCCACACCTCTCCGAGCAGGGTCAGCTCACGGTCGTAGGAATCGGCAATCGCCCGCCAGCGGCTGAAGATGTCGTGCACTCCAGGCTGGTTCCACAGGTGCGGGTTCTCCGCGTCGGGGTCAGCGAGGTCGGGAAGCCCGGCCGCCTTCACCATGGCATAGGCGACATCGATCCGAAACCCGTCGATGCCGCGGTCGAACCAGGTGCGAAGCACGTCGTCGAACATCTCGACGACCTCGTGGTTCTCCCAGTTGAAATCAGGCTGGGACGTATCGAAGCTGTGCAGATACCACTGGCCGGGAGCGCCGTCCTGCGCCGCCACCTGGGTCCAGGCGGGGCCGCCGAATGTGGACCGCCAGTTGTTCGGTGGTTCGGACCCGTCAGGGCCTCGGCCATCGGCGAAGAGGAACCGGTCACGCTGGGGCGAACCCGGTTTCGCCTGTAGCGCCTGGATAAACCACTCGTGCTGATCCGAGCAATGGTTGGGAACCAGGTCCAGCAACAGTTTGAGGCCGCGGTCGTGCGCTGCCTTCAGCAGGCGCTGGAAGGCCGGCATCCCGCCATAGCGAGAATCGATAGTGAGGTAGTCGGACACGTCATAGCCACCATCGCGGTTGGGCGAGGGGTAGCACGGGTTCAGCCAGAGGCCATCCACCCCCAGTGAGGCGAGGTGATCCAGATGCGCGGTGATGCCGTCCAAGTCGCCGATGCCATCGCCGTCGCTGTCGGCGAATGACCTCACGTAAAGCTGGTAGATCACCGATGACCGCCACCACTGAGGCGACTCGACAGTCACTGCTCCATTGGTGGTCGTACGAGGCAACGCAGGGGAAAAAGTCATTACGGTCCTAGGGTGATGTTGTCCAAGTTGATCGCGCCGGTCTGGCCACTGCCACGCCAGACCACCACGCTGTGCAAGCCCGCGGTAAGAGTCACGGGGACGCTGAGGGTTACCCAACTGTCCCAAGTGCCTTGCGCTGGAAAGGTTGGCACCGATACCTGCACGCCGTCCACGGCCACGATCCGAGTCGCATCCGATCCGCCATTGCCGTAGCGCAGGGTCAGGTGGTAGTTGCCGGCCGTCGATGCGTTGACGGTGAAGGAAACCCCTGAGTTGGTCGTTGCGAAGTTGTCGACGAACCCGGTACCGGTGTAGCCGGCGTGGTCGGTGTTCGTGGTGACGCCGGTCTTGACAGCCAGCTCGGCCTCGTACTGGTTGGACGCCGGCGTGCTGAAGGCGCGGTCGATGTAGATCAGGTCCCAGTTGGCAAGCGAGGGCACGGTGAAGGAGATGTAGCGGCCGGTGCTGTCCGTGCCGGTGGTGTAGCTCAGCGTGGTGCTTGCGCCGTGGGCGCTGTCCGGCGAGGCAACGTGCACGGCTGTGGGGTTCTCGTCCGGCCCGAGGTAGTACTTGACGGGCAGGTTCGTCTGCGTGGGTGGTGTGGTCTTGCCGGCGTGGCGCCACGAACCGTCGTTGCCGAGCAGGTTGATCAGGTGGATCACGTCGTCGCTGCTGGTCTTCTTGATGTTGGTCCAGATCGTGTTGCCGCTCGCGTCGCCCGAGGTGTTCTGGCCGCTGATCTGCACGAACTGCGTTCCGGAATCGACCGAGTGCACATCGGGGCCATACAGCAGGTTCTCGTATCCGGTGATGAAGTCGTAGTAGTCCTTCATCCAACTGCGCAGCGCGTTGGACATCTGCTTGTCGTGGTCGAGGAAATACGGGGCCGACAGCATCGAATCGCCCTGCGACATTTCGATATGGCTCGCTCCGGAGGCAGCGATCGCAGCGTCCTCGAGCTGAACTGACGTCGTGTCGAGCGTGCCGAGTACCAGGTTGTCCAGATTGATGAATCCGGTGTCACCGGTACCGACCGAGATGGACACGGTGTGGCTGCCTGCGCTCAACGTCGGGGTGACGATGTCCGAATCGAAGTGCCAGTTGTTCCAGTTTCCATCGGTCGGCATGGTTACCTGACCGATCGGGGTGCCGTCAACACTGACTGTTCGGGTCGCGTCGCCCGCGGCGCCGTTGGCGTAACGCCAGACGAGGCTGTACCGCCGAGCCTCGGGCGCGGTGATCGTGAACGTCACCGTGTCTCCGGCATTACCGTAGTTGGCGACGAAGCCGCTCCCGGTATACCCCGCGTGATCACTCATGACGGTCAGACCGCTGCTGCGCGCGGCGGACTCCGCCTCGTAGGTCGTGCCGGCGTCGTCCTTGGTGTTCGGGTAGGCCGCGATGACGGCGGGGATCGAGTTCGACTCGGCCTTCTGGGTGTCCAGGTAAGTCTTTATCGTGCTGTAGGTCTCGTGGTTGTCCCACAACTCGCTATAGAGGTAGTCCGTCTTCTTGCCGGAGGCGACATTGTCACCGCCGAAGCCGTCGACCGCGTTGAGGCCGAGCACCTTGCCATTGGCAGAGGCGTTCAGCGCGGTGCGGCTTGCCGAGACGATCGAGGCCAGCCCGGCTTGCAGGTCGACGGGATTGTGCGCCGTGTCGGTCATCGCGCCCCAGTTGCCCAGCTGGTCCAGGTGTACGCCGTCGAATCCCATCGTGTTGACCTCGTCGACGTACTTGGCGGTGATGAAGTTCTGCCAGCTGGTGTTGGCCGGATTGAAGATGTAGAGGTTGGTGTTCGGCTGGTTCGGCTTCATCTCGAACGCCCAGGGCTGACCGGTCGAGGCGTAGTCCAAGGCCCAGGACGGGTCCACGCCGGAGACGGATTGGTAGTTCTGCAGCGCGGCGTATGACATGGTGTACGGCATCGCGGCGACGTTGCGGTTGTGTGCCGCGGCGATATAGGTCTTGACGGTGGCCGGTGAGATGACGTCGCCGTTCCAAGCTGTCCACGTCGTGGGTAGCGTGCCGTCGGCGTTCTTCTGCACCGGATTTTCGTGCCGCCACATCCAGTCGTAGAACTGCACTGCGTTGATGTGGTACTTGCGTTGCAGCGTGGCGATGTCGGCGTCCGCGGCGGCCGATGAAGTACCGGCGGGATAGCTGGTCAGGGCGCCGATTCTCGGGAAGTGAGTCCAGTTGCTGGAGACGTCGACTGCGGTGGCGGCGCTCGACGCCCCCGCGGTGATGGACACAAGATAGCCGGTGAAGTCGGTGGACGGCGGGGTCACCGTCCAGGTGACCGTGTTGCTACCGTTCGCCGCCACCGTGGTGGCGACTGAGCCGCTGCTCACCGTGCTGCCCAGGTGCGACATGGTGAAACTGACGTTGCCCGACCACGAGCCGGAGCCGGAGGATTCATGGACGACCGCTGAGACGATGACCGCAGACCCTGGGTTGTATCGCGCGCTGTCGGTATAGGCATCGGTGATCGCGGCGGTCCCCGCGGCCAGCGCGTGCGGAGCCGCTGCCAGCAGTGTGGCCGTTATGGCCGCCACGCACACAACGACGACTGGGGTGCCGCGCAGGGGCCGTGCGATCCAGCTGTGCTTGGTCATCAGAGTGGATCTCCTGATCGTTCGGGGGGAGAGAACGAGGGTTCGATCAAGACCAGTTGCCACACGTGCGGTGCCGGCAGCACCGCGCTCACGTAGTCGCCGTCGACAGTGAGCTCCAGTTCGACGAGCCGGTCCTGCAGGTCAGGGTCGGCGTAGCGCACGCGGGGTAGCTGCGTTCCCATCCGACGTAGGCGCAGGGTGCCGGGGCCGGGGTCCGACGGGGTGTTGCGGGGTGCGTCCCACTTCGAGTCGTCCTGACCTAGCAGGTTGATCAGGTGCACCACGTAGCGGTCGCCTACCTGGGTGATGCGGCGCCAAACCGTACCGGCCTCGGCCAGCTGCCTGACCTCGGCGCTGCCATACGTGACGTCGAGATCCGCGTTGTAATCGCCCGCGAAGCTCGCCGTCACCTCGTCGATGTCCGGATCGAACAGCAACTCGGTATGCGCCACGCAGAAGTCGTAGTAGCGGTGCAGCATCGCCGCCGTAGCTGCCTCTACGGTGTGGTTTCGCACGTAGTACGGGTCGACCAAGATGCGGTCGGCCTCGCCGCAGAGCAGCTGGGTGGCACCGTGCGAGAACAGCGTGGCCATACTGAACCTCGTCGCCAGATCAGCCTGTGCAGCCGGGGCCTTGTCGTAGACGTGCTGGTATGCCGCGATGACGACAGGTTTGCCGGCGGCCTCGTGCCGCGCCCGGGTCGCAGTCTGAGCAAGGTGCTGCAGCTCGACGAGCGGGGGCCACACCTCGATGTACACCGCATCCTGTGGCGCCGCTGCCGAGGACCACGTCGGGAAGTCGTTGACGTTGTTGAACACCAGCCGGGCATCGGGAAGCTCGGCCCTGACCCCGCTGATCATCGTGGCGAAGCTGGCGGCGACATCCACCACGCGACCGTCGGGACGGTGCGCCCGCTTGGGGTAGCCGTACTGGTCCAGGTGGTAACCGTCGAAGCCTACGGCGGCGCTCGCAGCCGCGAGCTCGCCGCTGAAATGCTTCAGCCAGTCCTCGGCTGCCGGGTCGACGAGAAACAGGAAATCACCGAGCGCATAGGGCACTTGTGAAGCGGTGAGCAGCGCGTCGTGCTGCCACTCCGACCATTCCTTCGGGCCGACGGCGTACACGGCCGCGTAGCCGAGCGCGTCGGAACCTACTGTGTGACAGGTCTGGATCAGCGCGCGAACGGTAGCCAGCGATACTGGCTGGGCAAGGGCATCGGCGTAATCCTCGCCACCGCCGAGCAGGTCGGCATGCCGGTAGGCCCAATCGTAGAACTGGACGCCGGTCAGGTGCAGCCGTCGCAGGTTGTCCCGGACCCCAGTCAACTCACGGTCCGGGCGGTAGTCCACGACGAACCCGTAGCGCAATACCGAGCGGGCGTCGGTGACGATTTCCACCGCGGTTCGGGCCTCGCCGAGCTGCACGCTGTATCCGCCTACTGGCAGGGGGCCGAGGTCCACCACGCCGTCACCGGCAATCTCCACCTCGAGCACGAGGTCGCCGAGATGGCACATCCGCAGCGTTCCCGCTCCGGCGGCGCCGGCCACTTCGATGCCGATCGGCTCGTCCGGGCGATAGCTCGTTTTGGTGGGCAAGATAATTGGCATAACGGCTGTCATCCCTTCACCGCACCGGCGGTCAGGCCCTGCACGAAGTACCTTTGGAACAGCAGGAAAACCACGATGACGGGCACCACGGCGATGATGGCGGCGGCGAACACCAGGCCCCACAGTGTCGAGTTCTGCCCCTGGAACAAGGCAATCGCTATCGGCAGCGTTCGTTTGGCAGGCGTGTTGATGATGGTCAGGGCCCAGATGAACTCATCCCAGCTGCCCAGGAACGTGAAGATGGTGGCCGTCGCCAGCGCCGGCTTGGCCAGCGGCAGGATCAGCCGCCAGTACCTGGTCCAGGCACCGGCGCCGTCCACCTGCATGGCTTGTTCCAACTCCACCGGAATCGCTTGGAAGAAGCCCCTCAGCAAGAAAGTGTTCAGCGACAGCGACGAGCCGACGTAGAAGACCACCAAGCCGGCAGTCGAGTCGATCAGACCGAGGTACTTGGCCAGGATGAACTGCGGGATGATCAGCATCATGGCGGGGATCATCAGCCCGAGCAGCAGCAGCTTGAACAAGAATTCCCGCCCGGGAAAGGAGAAACGGGCGAACGCGTAGGCCATCATCGAGCTCAGCAGCAACGAGAGCACGGTGGTCGCCACGGCTACCACGATCGAGTTGAGGAAGTAACGGCCGAAGCTGTCCGTGGTCCAGGCATCGTGATAGTTGCTGACCGTCGCTGGATGCGGAATGAATTGTGGCGGGATGGTCAGCACATAGGTCTGACTTTTGAACGAGGTCGAGAGCATGTAGAGAAACGGGAGAACCATCACCGCGGCGCCGATGCTCAGGATCAGGTAGCGTGCGGCTGCGTTGCCGGTTCGCCGGTTGCCCTGACGACTGCGGGCCGGCCTGGCGTTGCTGCTCAGGGTCGTCGCGCTCATGCCAACTCCTCCGCATCGCCACGAAACGCGCGGAGTTGGATTGCGGACAGGATGAACACGCCCAGCGTCAACACCACCGCGATGGCTGATCCGTAGCCGAAGTTCAGGTTGGTAAACGCCTGCTTGTACATGTAGGTCAGCAGGACCTGAGTTGAATCAGCCGGTCCTCCGTTGGTCATCAGCAACACGGAGGTGAATACGTTGAACCCGCCGATGACCAGCATGATGGTGAGGAACGTCGCCGCGGGCCAGATCGCGGGCAGCGTGACCGCCCGGAATCGCTGCCAGCGCCCAGCACCGTCCACGTCGGCCGACTCCAACAATTCCTGAGGGACGCCCTGCAGCGCAGCCAAGAAGATCATCATCGACCAGCCGATGCCCTTCCAGATGCCGAGCGCTGAGATGGCGATCATGCCGGTCCACCGTCCAGACAGCCACGAGGTGTTATGGCTGGTCACGTGGGTGACGTCGTGCAGCATCCAGTTGACGAGGCCACTGTCGGCAAACAGGTACTGGAAGAGCAACGATACAACCACCCAGCCGGTCACCACCGGCAGGTAGAACAGCACCCGGAACAATGCCCGGCCGGGTGCGCGGTGGTTGAGCAGGGTGGCGACGAACAGGCCGAGGACGATCTGCGGTGGCACTGTGGCCGCCATGTAGAAGGCGCTGTTCTGCAAGCCGTGCCAAAAGACGGGATCGTGAAAGGCGGTGCGGTAATTGGCCAAACCGGTGAATTTGCTGGCAGCGCCTGCGACAACGTTCCAGTCGTAGAAGCTCATCTGAAATGCCTTGACCATCGGATAGATGATCAGCAGCAGGAACAGGCAGAAGCCCGGGGCGAGGAACGCGTACGCCGTCAGACTCGACCGGGTCCGCCGAGACGGGGTTCGGCGGACCCGGCGGCCCCCACCGGCCGCAGCGGCGGTGCGCGGCTCGGCGGTTTCCAACAAGGCGGTCATGTCTTCCTTTGCGGAGCGGATGAAACTAGATCAGGGTCAGTTCGTCTGGGTGAGCAACGGGTCGATTGTCTTGGCTGCGTTGTCCAGCGCCTGCTGGACGCTCTCACTGCCCTGGAAGGCCTTGGTGAGCTCGTTGGACAGGGCGGTATCGATCGCTGGGGCCTGCGGAACGGACGGCCGTGGCCGCGCAGTCTGCAGTTGCTTGATGTAGGGCGCAAACGCGGGCACAGTCGCCGCTTCTTGGCTGTCGAGCGACTTCACGACCGACATCTGCCCGGTCTTGGCCATAGCTAGCTGGTAATCGGCAGTCTGGGTGAAGGCGATGAACTTCTTGGCCGCGTCGGGGTTCTTGGAGGCCGTCGTGAGGTTGATGTCCTCACCGCCGACCACCGAGATCGATCCGCCGGGACCGGCCGGGACCTGGGAGTAGATCGGCGCGAACTTGGGGTACTGGCCAGCCCAGATGCCCTGCATCCACGGGCCGTCCAGGATGTTGGCGTAGTTCGCCTTCGGCAGGCCGTCGGAAGTCTGCACGGCACCCTTGTTCCCGATGATGAGGTTCGGGATCGCGCCCTGCTTGTAGAGGTCTACCAGCATCTGAACGCCCGCTACGCTTTCCGGGCTGTTCAGGAAGCCGGTTGCCTTCGTGAGGTCCGGGCTGGTGACCTGACCGCCGGCCGACCAGATCCACGGGTAGACGTTCCAGCCCTGCAGCCCGCTGTCGGCGAAGACCGCGATCTTCTTCGCCTGCAGCTTGGCGGCATCGCTCTTCAATTCCTCGAACGTCGCCGGCGGCGCCGTGATGCCGGCACTCGCGAGCGCGGCGCGGTTGGAGATCAACACCCGGGTGTTGGTGTCCAGGGGAAGGCCGTAGTAGTGCCCGTTGTACTTGTTGGTGGCCAGGCTGCCCGGGTAGTTGTCCGCGGACAGTGTGTCGAAGTTGGGCAGGCTTCCGTCCAACTGTGCGAAGACCTTCAGCGCCGCGAACTTCGGCACCCAGCCGATATCCGAACGCACCAGGTCGGGAAGTTCACCACCCGCGGCGCTGGTCGTGAGCTTCTGAAGCAACGAGTCGTACGGGATGTCGACGTAGTTGATCTTGATGTTGGGGTTCGCCTTCTCGAAGGCGGGGATGATGGTCTGGCTCAGCGCATCGGTCTGGGTCTTGTTCCCTCCGTTGCCATAGGTGCCCCAGAAGGTCAGTGTTACCGGCTTGGCTGATGAGGAATCACTGCTGGTGTTGGTCTTGGACGAGCTCGAGCAGCCGGTCACCGCCAGTGCGGCAACGGTGGCCACGCTCAGCAGTGTGATCGATCGACGTGCCATGTCTTCTCCTGTATAGAGGATCGTGCCGACGGTGAGTGGATCCGCCGGGTGCAGCGTTGCAGAGCAGAGGTGCGGAATCCGCTTAGGCGGAAACCTGGTCGGTGAGCCGGCTGAGCGAATGCATTACGCCGTGCCGCAGCATCGTGGCGGCGGCACCGCGGGCCCAGACTTCGTCCGGCAGCGGGCGGACGATGACCCGGCAGTCCGCTGCGGTCGAGGAAAACGAATCGTGTTTCAGTTCGGCGTGCAGTGCGTCGATAAACAGATCAGAGGCAGCGATTCCTTCGCCGGAGAGGATCAGCAGCGGTGGGTTGAGGAGGTTGAGCAGCGCGGCGATCGCCCGGCCGAGCGCTACCCCTGCCTGCGTGAACGCTCGTTGTGCGTCCTCGTCGCCGGCATGAGCCTCAGCAACCACCTGCGAAACCTTGCTGATTTTGCGGCCGGCCGAGTGAGACATCGCGGCCGCGATAGCACTGTCACTGACGACTGCCTCTAAACAACCGCGCTTGCCGCAGTGGCACACCGGGCCGTTTGAGTCCACGATCATGTGCCCGAACTCGCCCGCCGCTCCGCTGACGCCACGCCACAGCTTGCCGTCGAGTACCAGCGCGCAGCCGACGCCGGCGCCGATCGTGACGAGTGCGAAGGAGTTGAACGCGCTGCCGGCGCCGAACCACTGCTCGGCCAGTGCGAGGGTGTTGACGTCGTTTTCGATGACGACCGGCAATTGCATCCGCTGAGCGATCACGTCCTGCAGCGGCACATTGTGCCAATCCATGAAAGGTGATTCCACGACGACACCGGCTGCGCCGTTGATGTGGCCGCCGAGCCCGATGCCGATGCCGAGCAGTCGCTCGCGCTCGACCGGCGAGCGTTCCAGCAGGGTTGCCGTCATCGCCTCGATCGCATCGGCGACTCCGGTTGGGCTGGTATCCGGGTACCTCATCCGATGTGAGGACTGGACCTCGCCGTGCAGATCGGCGACGACGCCGACGATCTCGCCGTCCATGAGCTTGATCCCGATCGCGTAGTGGCGGGCTGCGTCGACCTGTAAGGGGATCTGCGGCCTGCCCGGCACACCGGCTTCGCGGGTGTTTTCGACCAGGTAGCCGTGCTCGATCATCGGCCGGACAAGCTTGGTCACCGATGCTGCCGACAGCCCGGTGATCCGTGCGGCATCCCGGCGAGACAAGGGTCCCCGGGTGAGAACCGCCTCGAACAGCGCACCGATGTGGTGATCGCGGCTGCTTCCCGAGCGATCGGCCGCCGACTCGTGCCCGGCACGCCGGGTCAACGCATCACTCCCGGCGCGGCGAACCATCTTCGGCATCTGCCCTCCTGTCGCGCGTCGGCGACGGTGGCGGTCACCATTGCTCTCGATCACGGTCGCAGCCTGGCAGGGTTGGTTTCGGGCGTCAAGCAACTCTTTCGAATCAGTTTCCAAGCCGTTACCAAAGCCCGACAAGTGGCTATGAATTTAGAAGTATTGGTTGACGTTGTGAAATAACCGGGACACACTCGCGTTCGTCGCGTGACCGCCGCAAGGGGCAAGCCGCGCGGCAAGGCCGTCGCGACCCGCACGCCTAATTAACAACGCAGCTGAGTGGAACGTCGTTGATATAACAACGATTGCGGAGAGCGTGGAAACCGTCGCCCAAAGCACTCCCTCGCTCCGCTCGGTCGCTGGGCTCCTACCGAATCCCGCAGCACTGCATAAACGTTGTAGGGCCCGACCCAAAAAGCAGGTCAGGCCCTACAACATTGCGGAGGGCGTGGGAACCGTCGCTGTCGGCCTGGCGGCCGCCAAAGCGCTCCTCCCGAATCCCGCTATGCCAAAAGCGCTGTCCCGCTGCCCCAGAGAGCAGGGCAGCAAGACAGCGCTTGCGGAGGGCGTGGGATTCGAACCCACGTCAGGGGTAAACCTGAAGCGGTTTTCAAGACCGCCGCACTCGGCCACTATGCGAGCCCTCCAGAGACCGGGCCGCGGCCCGTTCCCGACCGCCAATTCTGACAGATGCCGGCCTGGCCGTCTCACGCCGCTACTTCTGGAGGGCGCCGACTCCGAAGGACACCACCAGGATTGAGACCATCAGGGCGGACACCGACTCCGTCGCCATCAGCAACTTTGCCCGCGGTGACAGCGGCATGGTGTCCGTCGGGCTGAACGCCGAGGAGTTCGTGACCGAGACGTAGAGGTAATCGACGAAGCCGGGTGCCCATCCCGAGATAGCCGAGGAGCGCTGCGCCACTTCGTTGACCGCGTCCTGATCCTCGTCCTGCGGAAAGCGGAAGTCAGCAGCCGGCAGCCGCGGCCTGCGAAGCTGGGTGCGGCTCACCGGGCCGCCCCTGTCCAGCTCCCAGTAGGCAAGGGCGAACACCAGCACGTTCGTCAGCCACACCTGCGCCGCGGCCACCAGCAGTGTTCCGCCCTCACTCGCCCTGCCGGAGGTGAACTGGTGGATGAGCAAGACCAGAGCGACCGCATTGGATGCCGCAATGAACAGCAGCAACGCCACCACAAGGCGGCGCAGCGCGCGATTCTGCCGAGTCATCCGTCGCGGATTCGCCGCGACGAGCGGGATGAACAGCAGTATCTCCAGTGTCGGCACGACGTAGCGTGGCCCGATCAGCAGCCGGTTCGGCAGCAGCGCATACAGCGCAATCGCGGCCAGCACGGCACAAGCCGCTGGCAGCCGGGGTTCCCCCGGATGTTTCTGACGTTCGTGCGGTGTGTGCATAACCTATTGATAGCGTCTGGCAGCACCGAGCTTGAGAAGCCGCGCTGAGGGGCGAGCGAAACGCCGCACTTCGGGCAAGGGCCGGGCGGACGGGAGTTAGCGGGACGTGACGGCAGCGGCTCGCGAGCGCCGAAGCGAGAGGGCCAGGTAGGCGGTAATCGACAGGGCCAGCAAGTAACCCGCTGCCTCGGGCGATCGGCCGAACGGGTGGACGTAGGGGTTGACCAGCATCCCGATCACCGTGAACACCGTCAGCAAGGCCAACGATGCGCGACTCACTCCCCGCCGTGCGACTGTGGAGGGCTCGACAGCATCGAGCGTTTCAGCATCGGGGCGGGACGTCGCGGTGGCGGCCCACAGCGCGAGAATCAACCACGGTATCGGCCAGGTCAGGTACTGCTCGAGAACGACCTTGCTGCACAGGATGAACAGCAGCAGCGTCAGCAGAGTGTAGGTCGAGAGGTCCCCGATCCGCGTCAACCAGAGCGCCCCCACCACGAAAATAGCAAGACACAGGTAGCTCAGCAGCCGGGCACCGTGTGCATCGGTCAGATGCAGGAAGACCCGCTGCCAGGACAGAGCTTGGGGCACCTTCTTCGCGTCGTAGAGGACGATGTCGCGCAGGTATGCGGGCAGCGACCCGAGATAGGGCAGTGACACGGCGGCGAGGACGATCGCCACAGCCACCACGACCCGCACCTGCACCCGGCGCCCGCAGCGCAAAATCCCGAGCACCACGAAGGCGGGAAACGTCTTTGCTGCAACGGCAAGCGCGTAGTAGAACGCGCCACGCCAGCTGACCGCTCGCTCGACGGTGATGCGGTTCAGCGCGAGCAGCAGCAGTGCGCAGCCGAGGCTGTCGAAGCGACCGTAGAACGCACTGTTGTAGATCACCAAGGGGTTGAGAAAGAACAGGGCGGCGCCGGCCGCAACCCGGTTCTTGCCGTGTCCCTGACGGGAAAGCGCCGCGACCAGCAATGCCGCAACGGCGACGTCCGCCACGAGAATGGGTAGTTTGCCCAGCACGGTAAAGGGAATCGCCGAGTGCTCGGCAAGCCATTGAAACGGCAGTTCGATGTAGAGAAACAGCGGGAAGTACGCATACGGCCCGCCTGGGTAGGCCGGATGATGGGCATAGATGTTGACGCCCTGCAGGGTGGCGGCGCTCGCCTTGTCCCACACGACGAAGTCCTGGCCATGCGTGATCGGGATCAAGATCGCGCGGGCGAGCAGCCCGACGGCGAAGACCACGCTCAACCAGGGCCGCGCCCGAACAGCACGCCGGACGACAGCAGCGGAGGACGGCCTAAGGGTCGCGCGATCGGCGATGATGACTCAGCCGATCCGCATGCTGGGGAAGAAAGCCCCGAGCAGCAGCCCGAGGATGAACAGCCATCCGAAGGCACGGTTGTGGACCAGGCAGACCCGGTGGTACCAGAGCGGCCATCCGATGTAGCCGGTCGGCGGCTCGGCAGGAGCGGGCTGGTCCATCACTCGCAGGGCGTGCACGGCGCGCGGCGCGGCGCCGAGCACCACCAGGCTCAGCGGCGACAGAGCCCCGAAGGCGATGCCGACGACAACAAAGAGGTACATCCCGAGCACGGTGGCCTGATTGAGCCGGCGGGCGCGCCCCTCACCGAGCAGCACGGGCAGTGTCCGCTGGTCCTGGGAGGTGTCGAAGGCGCGCTGGTCGATGTGCTTTCCGATCAGGATGCTGGCCACTCCGAGGCCGTAGGGAACCGAGGCCAGGAACGCATCACCCGAGAGCTTTCCCGTGATGACGTAGTACCCGCCGCCGATCATCAGCGGCCCCCAGACAACGAACGCGGCAACTTCGCCGAGGCCGAGTTCCTTCAAAGCTCGTGGAGCGGCATCGTAGGCATAGAGCAGCAAGGCACCCACCGCCGCAAAGCCGACGGCCGGCCAGCCACGCAGCGCGATGAAGTAGACGGCGATCCCCAGCGCCGCCAAGCCCAGCACGAGCAAGCCCACTGCCAGGAACCGCATGGTGAACAGGCCACTCGCGACCGGGTGCAGGGTGTAGCGCCGGCGAGGCGAGTCCTCGGTGTCATGTCCGCGCCGGTAGCCGAAGTAGTCGTTGGACAGGTTGCTGATGGCGTGCAGCACGAGATAACCGAGAAGCACCAGGACGAACGGCACGGGCTCGAACCTGCGATCGGTGATGCTGAGCAGTCCGGCGATGATCGCGGCCTGAGCCGAGATCACCAGGATCACGCTGCGTGCCGCGTACAGGAACCGGGTTATCGGGTCCAGGCCCGCTAGATCCTCTGCCTTGGCCGGGTAGAAACCGGTGAATGCACCGGCCCAGCCCGACGGTCCACGTTGCGGCTTCTTGCCCAGAGCAGGGGTCGGGCGTGTCATCTGTCGTCGTCTCCTCGTTGAGCGTGCAACCCTCAGGCTACGTCCGGTTTGCACAGGTAGTGATAGCAGGAAAGGCAGGTCCTCGGTAACACTGGTGCTATGCGTCAGGTGGGGGTGGAGGAGGAGCTTCTGCTCGTCGACGCCTGCGACGGCCACCCCGTTGCCGCATTCGAACAGGTCCAGGCCGAGGCGGTACGCCGCAAACAGACCGGTCCCGCGCACGAGCTGAAGCAGGAACAGGCCGAGATCGCCTCCCTGCCCTCGCTCGACATCAACGAGTTGCTGCTCGACCTGCGCCGCCGACGGGACGAGATCTGCGCCATCGCGGGGATGAGAGGTCTGGGACTGGCCGCCTCGGCAACCAGTCCGGTCGGTGGCATCACCACGACGACGGTCGACGAACGCTACACCCGGATGGAGACGAGGTTCGGTCTGCTCGAACGGATGCAGCTGACCTGCGGGATGCACGTGCACGTCTCGATCGACTCGCCCGCCGAAGGGATCGTCGTGCTCGACCGGGTCAGGGCGTGGTTGCCCGCACTGCTGGCACTGTCGACGAACTCGCCGTACTTCAACGGTGAGGACACCGGCTATGCCAGCTACCGAAGCATCGTCTGGGGACAATGGCCCACCTCCGGGCCGACTGAGCTGTTCGGCGACGCCGAGACGTATCGAGCTCTGGTGAACGACCTCGTCCGGTCCGGGACGATCCTCGATGAGGGAATGATCTATTTCGACGCCCGGCTCTCTCGCCACTACCCGACCGTCGAGATCCGGGTTGCCGACGTCTGCACCGACCTTGCCGATGCCGGAACCATCGCCGCCCTGGCGCGCGGCCTGGTCGAGACCGCCATCGCCGACGCGGCTGTCGGGCGACCGCCGCCACCGATCCGCAGCGAGGTATTGCGAGTAGCTGCCTGGGGTGCGGCCCGTTTCGGTCTCGCCGCAGACCTTCTGGACCCTACAGAGCGGCGCGCGAGGCCTGCCGCCGACCTGTTGGATCGGCTCGTCGATCACGTCCGGCCGGCCTTGACGCGATCGGGGGATCGAGCGCTGGCCGAGGAGGGCGTGGCCCGGCTGCTGGTTGACGGCACCGGCGCTGATCACCAGCGAGCCGCGTTCGTTCGGGAGAACTCCGTCGCGGCGGTCGTGCTGGACGTCGTCAAGCGCACCGGTGGCTAGCCGCGATCCGCCGGGCGAGCATGAACTCTCAGGTCGGGTACAAGGGCGGGGTCAGCTGCCCAGCTCGACCAGCTGCAGCAATGCCTTGGCGTAGGCCTGCTCGACGTCCTCATCGGCGACCACCGTCTGGCTGCCGTTGACCTCGATGGTGACGCGCCAGCCTTCGGTGGTGCGATCGAGCCGGCGGAAGGTGCCCGCGAGAAGTTCACGCAGTTGGGTCTCTCGGGGCAGCCATACGGTGTGGGAGTCCTCGACGGAGTCCAGCGCCCATTCGGTGGTGCCGTTGAAGCCGATCACCTGGCCCTGTGGCAACCGGTGAACCTCGACGGTCATCTCGCTGAGGACGAAGATCTCGCCGGACATCTCTGGCTCGGTGACGACGAACCGGTCGCCCGAGGCTGGCTTCCACTGGACGCCCGCATCACGCAGCCGGCAGGCCAGCTCGATGGAGATCATGCCGTCCATTATTGCCCTTGTGGCGCTAGGTCACCGTGCGACGGCTTGATCCGCCACGGACTTGAGCCTGGCATCGCCGGCGTCGGAGGCCCCGGTGGCATAACCGGCTTCGGCGACCCGCACGGTTGCCCCGCTCTGCTGGGAGGCGAACGCGGCGTTCGGTAACCGGCTCGGGCCGCCCTTGACCGTCACGCCCTCGCGCAGCAGATCGCTGATGTTGCCCGTCCCGTCGCTGCTGACCATGCTGTTGAAGCGCTTGGCCTGCTCTGCGGTGTTGAAGGTGATGACGTAGGACGCCACGATCACCGACCGGCCGCCCTGGTTGGTGGTGGCCAGCACCCTGCGCACCGAGTTGCAGGGGACCTTGGCGAAGAACGTCTTGATCTCACCGTAGGAGTGCGCGGCGCAGTCGGTCTGGGTATCAGCCGCCTGCTGAACCCAGCCGTCCGGCAGCGGAGCCGCCACCTGCGAAGAAGGCGACCCGCTGGGCTTGGTGCTCGACGTGGGGCCCGAGCTCGAAGCGGTGTTGGAGCCGCCGTGTGGCCCTCGGGTAACCAGCAGGAAACCCAGCACCGCAATGCTCACGACCAGCCAGGCCGCGACGATCGCCGCGATCAGGCCGAGCTTGCTTCGAGGCTCGTCATCGGGGTCGTCGGCGAAGTCGTGGTAACCGCGCCCCGGCTCGTCGTAGGCGGCCGGCGCCTCGGCCCGCAGTCCTTCGGGTACCGCGCTGTAGGACGGAAGCTGCTGGCGGGGCGGCTCCTCGGCGTAGGCGGGGGAATCCTGATACCCGCGCTCGGACTCGGGCGCCCCGTGACGGGAGGTGCCGACATCGTCGGTACTCCACTCCTCGTCGGGATCGGTCAACCAACTCACGCAGACACGGTAACCGCAGAGCCACAAATCCGTGTTGGGCAACCGTGAGTTGGCTGTGTCTCCGCACGCCGCCTTGACATGATGTGGGCATGGACGAGCAGCCACTCAGCTACGACGTGATCGTCATCGGCCTCGGCGCTATGGGCTCTTCAGCCGCCTACCACCTTGCCCAGCGTGGCCTGCGGGTGCTCGGCATCGAGCAGTTCACCCCGGCGCACACGTTGGGTTCCTCACATGGCTCAACCCGCATCGTCCGGCAGGCCTACTACGAGAAACCCGATTACGTCCCGCTGCTCAAACGCAGCTACGAGCTGTGGGACGAGCTGTCGGCCGCGTTCGGCGAGCGGCTCCTGGTCCGGTGCGGGGCTCTGATGATGGGACCGCCGGACGGCCCGGTGGTGGCCGGCACGCTCGAATCCGCGCGGCGCTGGAACCTGGCTCATGAGGTGTGGGACTCGGCCCGGCTGCACGAGAGATTTCCGCAGTTCGAGATGCCGGCCGAGCATGTCGCGGTGTTCGAGGCGGACGCCGGTTATGCCCGGGCCGAGGCCAGCGTTCTCGCCAATATCGAGCTTGCGATCGAGTGGGGCGCGGAGCTCTGGTTCGACACCGAGGTGGAGTCGGTACAGCTGGGCCCGGCGGGCGTCCACATCGGCGCCGCCGACGTCGAGGTGACCGCGCCCAGGGTGGTGATCGCAACCGGCGCGTGGGCCAGCCGGCTGGCCAACCTGGACCGCTACCCGATCGCGGTCCAGCGCCAGACCGTCCACTGGTGGGAGCCGGCGGCGGGACCGGCCGCGCTAGCCGACTACGCACCCGACCGCTTTCCCGTGTACCTCTGGGAGTGGCCTTCCGAACCCGATCAGCCGCCGGTCGAGCTGTACGGTTTCCCTTACCTGGCAGGTGATTCTGGTGTCAAGGCCGCGCTCTATCGCGACGGCCAGCGCACCGATCCGGACGTCATCGACCGGGTGGTGACCGACGCCGACGCGCAGCGCTTGGTACCCGTCCTGCAGCGCTGCCTGCCGGGGCTCGCGGGCCGGCGCGTACTCGGCAGCGCCTGCATGTACACCGGGGTGCCCGATGACGATTTCGTGCTCGGTGTGCATCCGGGCTCGTCGGGCCGGGTGGTGCTGGCCGTCGGATTCTCCGGTCACGGGTTCAAGTTCATGCCGGTGGTCGGTGAGATCGTCGCGGATCTCGTCACGGAGGGCGAAACGCCTTTGGATATTGGCTTCCTGTCACCCGAGCGGCTGGCGGTGCAGGACGCCGTGGGCTGAGCGGTGCCTTCTTCACGCCGTGCCGCCTTCTTAGGCGATCAACACACGTTTCGTGTCGTCATAGCAGCACCAGACGCGAGTTGATCACCAACCTGGCGGTGCGGGACGCGGTGGGCTGAGCGGTGGGTCGAGCGGTCCGGGCTCAGGCCTGATCCGTTGCCGGAAACACCACTTCACGCATCAGTACGCGGACGATCAGCGCGATCGGTACCGCGAACAGCGCACCGGGAACGCCGAGCACGGCACCGCCCAGGATCACCGAGGGAACCGTGATCACGCCGGGCAACTCGACGGAGAACCGCATCACCCTGGGCTGTATCAGGTAGTCCTCGGCCATCCGGTAACCGATGTAGAAAATCAACGTCGCGATCGCGGTCGGCAGGTTCACGGTGAGCGAGACCAGGGTGACGATCGTCCCGCCGAGCGTCGAGCCGATGACCGGCACCAGGGACAGCACCGACACCAGCGCGCCGAGCAGGACGGCATAGGGAATACCCCAGGCCAGCGCCCAGACCGTGGTGCCCAAGCCGCAGAGCAGCGCGATCAGCACCGTGGAGAGCATGTAGCGGCCAAGCTGGGTGCGAAGCTCATCGACCACGAGTCCGACCCGTCCTCGGCGAGAGGCGGGCACGATCAGCAGGGAGACGTCGCGCAGTTTCGGCAGACCTATGGCGAAATACAGCGACAGGAACGCGACCACCACGATGTCGGTCACGGCGTTGAACAGCAGCTCGCCGCTGGTGAGCACGTAGTTCAGCACCTTGGTCGGGTTCAGGCCGCTGGCGCCGCCCGACGATTGGGACAGCGAGGACAGCCGATCCCCGAGCACTCCCAGATGTTTCTCGGCGTTGCTGACCAAGGTCGGGCCGGACTTGATCAGCGTCGGGAGCTGGCTGCTAGCCGCGTCGATCGCCAGGATGATCGGTGCGGTCAGCATCATGACCACCGCCAGCCAGGTGAGCAGGGCGGCAAGTGGGCGTCGCATGCCACGCCGCTCCAGGAACTGCACCAGCGGGTCTAGCGTCAACCCGATGAGCAGAGCGAATGCAACGATCAACAGGACGTTCTTGAGCCGTTCGAAGACAACGAAGCCGAGGTAGGCCACGCCCACCCCGACGGCGAACCAGCTCGCGAAGGCGATCACCGAGTGCGGCCTGCGGACCGTCACCGCTTCTTCCGTGGCCGGCGCACCGACCGGCACCGCGCCCTTGGTATCCATTGCCGCTCAGGCTAGTTCACCGGCCCCGGCATGTCGCCGAGGCGTTCACAGGAATCTCTGTGACGGCTCAAAGGGGTTGGTGAGGTGGGACGGCTTTGCTGAACAGCGAAGGTCCGCCGGAACACCCAATAAGGCGAAGAGGTAGAGAGAATGACCGAGGACGCGCGCAACATGCCGCAGCCGAACGACCAGCCCGCTGAACACCACCAGCCGGTCGAACAGAACCAACCTGTGGACGAGCACCAGCCTGCCGAGAGCCGCCCACCCGCGGCCGAGCCGGCTTGGCAGCCGCCCCTGCAGCAGGGTGCGTACTGGGCGCCGCAGCCCGGCCCGTATCCGACACAGCCTCAGCCCGCCGGCTATGAAGGCCAGCCGGGCCCGTACGCGGGCCCGCAAGGGCCCTATGCCGGCCCGCCGCAGTCCGGCCCGTACGGCGGCCAGCCAGGCCCGTACGGCGGCCAGCCAGGCCCGTTTGCCGGCCAGCCCAACCCGTACGGAACTCAGCCCGGACCCTTCGGCAGCGCGCCGAACCCCTACGGCGCACCGGCGGGTCCCTGGGGGCCGCGTTACTGGGCGCCGCCGGCACCTGGCTCCGCACAGCCGAGTGGTGGCGCCGCCAAACCGCCGAACAAGCACCGCTTTCTGATCGGCTCGGTGGCCGCGGCTGCCGCCGTCGCGCTGAGCGTCGGTGCGGTCGCCTTCTCGATCGAGCAGTCCCGGCACGATTCATCGCAGCAGGCTTCGGTCACGACGCCGGGGACCCAGACCAACCCCTTCTCCGGCAACGGCTCGGGCGGCAGCGGCAACGGCAGCGGCGGTAACGGATACTCCGGAAACGGCTCGGGTGGTAACCAGTTCGGGTGGAGCAACCCGTTCGGTCAGGGTGGTACCGGTGGCGGCTTCGGAGGCTCCGCCGGCAGCGGCTCATCGGCAGGCACCGGAACCGCGACCGCCGCACAGCAGGTCGGCGTGGTGGACATCAACACCGTGCTGGACTTCGGCAGCAGCAGGGCGGCCGGCACCGGTCTCGTGCTCAGCTCGTCCGGCAAGATTCTCACCAACAATCACGTGATCGCGGGCTCGACGAGCATCTCGGTGACGGTGGTGAGCACCGGCAAGTCCTACACCGCGTCGGTCGTGGGCACCGATCCGACCGATGACGTCGCGGTCCTGCAGCTCAGCGGCGCCTCCGGCCTGTCGACGGCCAATCTCGGCGATTCGAGCAAGGTCGCCGTCGGCACGGCAGTCACGGCCGTCGGCAACGCCGGTGGCACGGGCGGCACGCCGAGCTCGGCCACGGGCAGCATCACGGCGCTCGACCAGTCCATCACCGCGAGCGATTCCGATGGCTCCAACGCCGAGAAGCTCACCGGCATGTTCCAGCTGAACGCCAATATCCAGCCCGGCGACTCGGGTGGCCCGCTGTACAACTCGAGCAACCAGGTGATCGGCATCGATACCGCCGCCTCGTCCTCGCAGTCAGCCCAGACCGTGGGCTTCGCGATCCCGATCGCGAAGGCGGTCTCGATCGCCCAGCAGATCAACTCCGGTACCGAGACCTCGACGATCCACCTCGGCTACCCGGCGTTCCTCGGCGTCCAACTCGCTGCCAGCCCCACCACGACCTCGGGTCCGGCCGCAGTCGCCGGAGTGGTCCCGAACTCGGCCGCGGCCAAGGCCGGGATCGCCGCGGGCAGCACCATCACCAAGGTCGACGGCACCTCGATCGCGTCCGCTACGGCGCTGTCGTCCGCGATGGCCAAGCACAACCCGGGCGACTCGGTGTCCGTGTCCTGGACTGACGCCAACGGTGCTTCGCACACCGCGAACGTCACGCTGGGGACGGGTCCCGCCGACTAGTTCGGCTCAGCATTCTCAGGGTCCGGACCGGGGTCATCCCCGATCCGGACCCTGTTCGTTCTTCCTAGCATTTCCGCCATGACCCGGCATCGGAACATCGCGGCGACCCTGGCGGCCGGCTGGTCGGCATTCTTCGCCGCGGCCCACCTGTACTGGGCATCCGGTGGCATCGAACTCGCACCCGGGACGCAGCTGCCGGCTCATGGCTCGGCTCAGGTGATCGACGTTCTCGCGATTCCGGTGTGCCTCGTCGGTGCGGGCCTGGCCTGGCAGCTCAGGGCGGCTCGGTACCGGCGCTGGCTGTTCGTACTGTGTTCGGCCGGTGCCGCGCTGATGCTGTGGCATGCCGGGTTGAACTACCTGTTCCTCGGAGTCCGCTCGATCCTCGGCCAGCCGCTGACGGATGATGACCGCTACTACGCGCTGGTTTACGAGCCGTTCTGGATGCTCGGCGGCGCGCTGTGGGGCTGGGCGGTGCTCCGATACCGCAGCGCGGGTACGGCCGGGCACGCGATGCGGTCGGTGCAGCCCCATTCGATGATCGCGCGCTGGCCGGACCCCGAAATCAGTGAGCTGTCGTCAGGTAGTCGCTGATCTCGGAATGCAACCGAGCCTTGACGTCCTCGGGCGCGAAGGAGGCGGTGACAGCGTTGCGAGCAAGCTCCGCGATGCCCGCTTCGTCCAGGCCTAGCAGCTCCGCGGCCACCGCGTACTCGCGGTTCAGGTCGGTGGAAAACATCGGCGGGTCATCGGAGTTGATGCTCACCGGCACGCCGGCCTGCACCATTGCGGCCAGTGGATGCTCCTCCAGCGAGGCCACCGCGCGGGTAGCGATGTTCGAGGTGGGGCATACCTCCAAAGGGATCCGGTGCTCGGCGAGGTGGCTGAGAAGCTCTGGATCCCGGACCGCCGAAGTGCCGTGGCCGATCCGCTCCGCGCCCAGCTCGCGCAGCGCGTCCCAGATGGTTTCGGGCCCGGTGGTCTCCCCGGCGTGCGGGACGCTGTGCAGCCCGATCGAGCGAGCGGCGTCGAAATAGGGCTTGAACTGCGGGCGTGGCACCCCGACCTCCGGACCGCCGAGGCCGAAGCTCACCAAGCCCTCTGGCCGGAGGCGGGTCGCGGCGTCGGCGGTGATCTGGGCCGACGGCAGGCCGGCCTCGCCCGGGATGTCGAAGCACCAGCGCAGCACGATGCCAAGCTCTCGCTCGGCGGCAACCCGAGCATCCTCGATCGCTTCCATGAACGCCTCGGCCGGGATGCCGCGGTGGATCGATGAGTAGGGCGTGACCGTCAGCTCGGCGTAGCGGATGTTGAGCTGCGCCATATCGCGGGCAACCTCATAGGTGAGCGTCCGGACGTCCTCGGCGGTCCTGATCAGGTCGACCACCGAGAGGTAGACCTCGATGAAGTGTCCGAAGTCGGAGAAGGTGAAGTACTCGGCCAGCTTCTCGGGGTCGTCGGGAACGCCCGCGCTCGGGTGGTGGGAGGCCAGCTCGGCGACGATGCGCGGTGAGGCCGAGCCGACGTGGTGGACATGCAGCTCGGCCTTCGGCAAGCCGGCGATGAAGTTTCGGTAGCGGGGCAGGTCGTCGAAGCGGGACGAGCCGGTCGGGGCGGCGGCAGGATCGATCGTCATCCGACGAGTCTGTCTTACTCGCTTTTGGCGTGGAGTCCGGCCTCCGCGCCAAAAGCGGAGACGGGTCAGGAACCCAGCGCCGCCGAGACGATCTCGCGGGCCTCGTCCTGGATCCGGGCGAGGTGGTCGGGGCCGGCGAAGGATTCGGCATACAGCTTGTAGACGTCCTCGGTGCCGGACGGCCGGGCCGCGAACCAGCCGCGAGCGGTGGTCACCTTCAAGCCGCCGATCGGCGCACCGTTGCCGGGAGCCTCGGTCAGCCGGGCGGTGATCGGATCACCGGCAAGCTGGGATGCCGACACCTGATCCGGCGATAGCTTGGCCAGCACTGCCTTCTGCTGTCGGGTGGCGGGCGAGTCGATCCGCGCGTAGGCCGGCTCGCCGTACTTCGCGGTCAGCAACCGGTACCGCGCCGACGGAGATTCCCCTGTCACGGCAAGGATCTCTGACGCCAGCAGGGCGAGGATGATGCCGTCCTTGTCGGTGGTCCACACCGAGCCGTCCTGTTGCAGGAACGAGGCGCCCGCCGACTCCTCGCCCCCGAAGGCCAGCGAGCCGTCGAGCAGCCCCGGCACGAACCATTTGAAGCCGACCGGGACCTCGACGAGGTGGCGTCCGAGGTCGGCGGCGACCAGATCGATCATCGACGACGAGACCAGCGTCTTGCCGATGGCGGCATCCGCGCGCCAGCCCGGACGGTGGCCGTAGAGGTACTGGATGGCTACCGCGAGGTAGTGGTTGGGATTCATCAGCCCGCCGTCGGGGGTCACCACCCCATGACGGTCGGAATCGGTGTCATTGCCGGTCGCGATGTCGAAGTCGTGCTGGCGCCTGATCAGCGACGCCATGGCGGCGGGGGACGAGCAGTCCATCCGGATCTTGCCGTCCCAGTCGAGGGTCATGAAGCCGAACTGCGGGTCCACTACGGGGTTCACGACCGTCAGGTCTAGCCCGTAGCGCGAGCCGATCTCTGCCCAGTACGCAACCGAGGCGCCGCCCAGCGGATCGGCGCCGATGCGCACCCCGGCCTCCCGGATCGCGTGGATGTTGACGACCTCCGGCAGCGCGCTCACGTACTCGTCGAGGAAGTCGTAGCGGTTCACGTGTGCCGCGGATCGAAGGGCTCGCTCGAACGGGATGCGCTTCACGCCCTGCAGGCCGTCGCTGAGCAGCTCGTTGGCCCGGTTCTGGATCCAGCCGGTGATCTCGGTGCCGGCCGGGCCGCCGTCCGGCGGGTTGTACTTGAAGCCGCCATCTGCCGGTGGGTTGTGCGAGGGAGTCACGACCACCCCGTCGGCCTGGCCGCGTGAGGGCGACGGGCCGCCCGCGTTGTGCGCCAGGATGGCCCGCGATACGGCCGGTGTAGGCGCCAGACCGCCACGGGCATCGAGCAGGACGGTCACGTCGTTCGCGGCGAAAACCTCGAGCGCGCTGCGGGTGGCGGGTTCGGACAGGGCGTGGCTGTCCTCGCCGAGGAAGAGCGGCCCGTCGATCCCGTGTGCGGTCCGGTACTCGACGATGGCCTGGCTGGTGGCGATGATGTGGTCCTCGTTGAACGTGGTGTTGAGCGAGGAACCGCGGTGCCCGGACGTCCCGAAGGAAACCCGTTGCTCAACCTGCGACACGTCGGGATGGCCGCTGTAGTAGGCCTCGACCAGGGCGCTGACATCGACGAGGTCCGACGGTTGCGCGGGCAGTCCGGCGCGAGGCGAGTTCGGCATGGCTCGATCAAACCACCAATGCCGTGTGCGTCACACCCGTTGTCCTCGACAAGCCGGCGTGTACGGAGAACGCTTTTGGCGTGGAGTCCGGGCTATCCGGGACTCCACGCCAAAAGCGGAACGAGAGGTATGGGCAGCGGTGGCACAGCGCGGGCAACTACGGGTGTACCTCGGTGCTGCCCCCGGCGTCGGCAAGACCTTCCGGATGCTCGAGGAGGCACACCGGCGCCGCGCGCGGGGCACCGATGTGGTGATCGCCTTCGTCGAGACCCACGGACGCGAGCACACCGCCGAACGCATCGGTGACCTGCCCGTACTGCCGCGCCAGAGCCTGACCTACCGTGGCGCCCAGTTCGAGGAGCTGGATCTGCAGGCGGTGCTGGACCGTCGTCCACAGGTTGCCTTGGTGGACGAGCTGGCGCACACGAACATCCCCGGCACCGGCTACGACAAGCGCTGGCAGGCGGTCGAGGTGCTGCTCGAGGCCGGCATCGACGTGATCAGCACCGTCAACGTCCAGCACCTGGCATCCGTCAACGACGTGGTCGAGGCGATCACCGGTATCCCGCAACGCGAAACCGTGCCCGATTCGGTGGTGCGCGCCGCGGAACAGGTCGAGCTGGTCGACATGACGCCCGAGGCACTTCGCCGTCGGATGGCGCACGGCAATATCTACGCCTCGGACAAGATCGACGCGGCGCTGTCGAACTACTTCCGTCCCGGCAACCTCACAGCGCTGCGTGAGCTGGCCCTGCTGTGGCTGGCCGACAGCGTCGAAGAGGGTCTTCAGCGGTATCGCGAGCAGCACGGTATCGCCAGCACCTGGGAGACCAAGGAGCGCGTCGTGGTGGCGCTCACCGGTGGGCCCGAGGGTGACGCGCTGATTCGCAGGGCGGCCCGGATAGCGTCCCGGTCCGGCGGTGGCGAGCTGCTGGCCGTGCACATCGCGCGCAGCGACGGCCTGGCGGGCTCCTCGATCGCGTCGCTGGATCAGCAGCGGCTGCTGGTGGAATCTCTAGGCGGCAGCTACCACTCGATCCTTGGCGAGGACATCCCCGCCGCCGTCCTGGAATTCGCCAAGGCGAACAACGCGACCCAGATCGTGATCGGTGCCAGCCGGCGCAATCCGGTGGTGGCCGGCCTGACCGGGCCCGGTACCGGAATGACGATCACCCGGCGGTCGGGAACGATCGACGTGCATGTCGTCAGCCACGAATACATCGGCAGGGGACGGCTACTGCCCAAGCTCACCGGTGCGCTGAGCGCCCGGCGGCGGATCGCGGGACTGGCGGTCGGGGTGCTGCTGATGGCTCTGCTGGTGCCGGTCTGCGCGCACTTCCGCCAGCACCTCACCTTTGGCAGCGAGCTCCTGCTGTTCCTGCTGGCTACCGTCATCTGCGCGCTGGTCGGAGGGTTCTGGCCGGCGCTGGCCTGCGCTGTCGTGGCCAGCCTGCTGCTCAACTACTACTTCGTG
>JAVEES010000165.1 GCA_030840285.1 Pseudonocardiales bacterium | reverse complement strand
TCCGCTGATCGTGTACGACCCGTCCGACGTCGCGACGGCAGAGCGGGCCGAGCGCGCATTCGGCGAGATCATGGACCTGGCGATCGGACTCGGCGGCACGATCACCGGCGAGCACGGCGTCGGCAGGCTGAAACGGCCCTGGCTGGCAGACCAGATCGGGCCCGAGGCGATGCAGCTCAACCAGCGCATCAAGGCTGCGCTCGATCCCGAGGGCATCCTGAACCCGGGCGCCGCTATTTGATGACAATTCGCTGTGCCCTGTTGACAGGGTATGCGCACTTGTCATACTCATAAGACATGACCGCCGCTCTGTCTCACCGGACTCCGGCCCGGTTCGAACTCGCCACCGCCGAGACCTGGCCTGACCCGTGGCCGATGTACCAGGCACTGCGCGACAAGGATCCGGTGCACCACGTCGTCCCCGAGGACCGGCCCCACCATGACTACTGGGTGCTGTCCCGGCACGTCGACGTCTTCAACGCCGCCCGCGACCACGAGACGTTCTCGTCGGCGCAAGGCCTGACGGTCAACTACGGCGAGCTGGAGATGATCGGGCTGGCCGACAACCCGCCGTTCGTCATGCAGGACCCGCCGACACACACCGAATTCCGCAAGCTGGTGTCGCGTGGCTTCACCCCACGCCAGGTGGAGGCCGTCGAGCCCGCCGTGCGGCGGTTCGTCATCGAGCGGATCGAACGCCTCCGGGCCGACGGCGAGGGCGACATCGTGGCCGAGCTGTTCAAGCCGCTGCCGTCCATGGTCGTCGCGCACTATCTCGGCGTCCCCGAAGAGGACCGCGCGCAATTCGACGGTTGGACGGAGGCGATCGTCGCCGCGCAGGCCGGCGAAGGCGGGACCACCGCGGGCGAGGCTGCGGGCGAGGCCGTCGCGTCGATGATGGCG
Organism: Pseudonocardiales bacterium; assembly: GCA_030840285.1. Taxonomy (GTDB): domain Bacteria; phylum Actinomycetota; class Actinomycetes; order Mycobacteriales; family Jatrophihabitantaceae; genus Jatrophihabitans_A. The sequence continues at coordinate 2,062 of JAVEES010000165.1, read as the reverse complement.
TACTTCACCGGGCTGATCGAACGACGCCGCCGCGAGCCCGAGGACGACACGGTCTCACATCTGGTGGCCGCGGGCATGGGCGCCGACGGGGACATGGCCGGAATGCTGTCGATCCTGGCCTTCGCGTTCACGATGGTCACCGGTGGCAACGACACCACGACCGGCATGCTCGGCGGAGCGGTGCAGCTGTTGCACCAGCGACCGGACCAGCGGCGGCTGCTGATCAACAATCCCGACCTGATGACCGACGCGATCGACGAGCTGCTGCGGCTCACCTCGCCCGTGCAGGGCTTGGCCCGCACCACCACTCGCGATGTGCGGATAGGTGACACGATCATCCCCGCCGGACGCAAGGTGCTGCTGCTCTACGGGTCGGCCAACCGCGACGAGCGCGAATACGGCGCCGACGCAGGCGAACTCGAGGTGCGCAGGCGCCCGCGCAACATCATGACGTTCAGCCACGGCGCTCACTTCTGCCTCGGTGCTGCCGCCGCCCGTATGCAATCGCGCGTCGCGCTGACTGAACTGCTGGCCCGCTGTCCCGATTTCGAGGTCGACCTGTCGGCAGTGGTGTGGGCCGGTGGGAGTTACGTGCGCAGACCGCTGTCGGTGCCGTTCCGGGTGTCCGGGTAGTGGCAGGCAACGACTGGCTGGGCGACCGCCGGACCGAGGTCGCCGCCGATCGCATCCTGGATGCAGCGGACGCATTGTTCGCACAACAGGACGCCGCGACCGTCGGGATGCACGAAATCGCCAAGGCCGCAGGCTGTTCCCGTGCGACGCTCTACCGGTATTTCGAGAACCGGGAAGCGCTGTACACCGCGTACGTGCACCGCGAAAGCTACCGGTTGTTCCACCAGATGACCGAGCAGCTGACCGGTGTCGAGGAGCCGCGCGAGAGGCTGATCGAAGGCGTGATCTCCTCGCTGCGCAACGTGCGCGAAAGTCCCGCGCTGTCTTCGTGGTTCGCCACTGCGCAGCGGCCGATCGGCGGCGAGATCGCCGAGCAGTCGGAGGTGATCAAGGCGCTCACCGAGGCGTTTTTGATCTCGATGGCGCCTGACGACCCGGACGTGGTCGAGCGCAAGGCCCGCTGGCTGGTGCGCGTGATGACCTCGCTGCTGGTGTTCCCCGGCCACGACGAGGCCGACGAGCGCGCGATGATCGAGCAGTTCGTCGTGCCGATCGTGGTGCCGATGACCCGGGAGGCCGCGGGCTAGATCGCCCGCTACCCGGCTCTCACCCCGAAACGGAATTCCAGCAGCGAAAGTGCGAGTGAGTGCCTGCCGGAATTCCGTTTCGCGGAGGGCTACGAGCGGACCCGGGTGAAGCGGTGCAGCAGCCACGCCAGCGGAACCGTCACCACGAACGTGACGACGAACAGCAGCGGCATGGACCCCGTGTACACGTGCGAGTGCAGGATCTCGACCATGACGATCTCCATCGTCAGCAGATGGATCAGGAAGATCTCGTAGGAGATTTCGCCGAGGAACACCATCGGCCGACTGGTTAGCAGCCGCGCGTACCAGCCGCGGTCACCCAGCGCCAGCGGAGCGACGGCCAGCGTCGCGATCACGGCGTAGAACACTGCCTTCCAGATCGCGGGCGCCAAGGCGTAGGGCGACGTCGTGGGTTCACCCGCGATCGGGGTCGAGGCGATGAAGTAGCTCACGATCGCGACGGGCAGCACCGCGAACGCGTAACAGCGCACCCCCATCACCGCGAGAACCGCGAGCATCATGCCGCCGACGAACCAGACGAGGTAAGTCGGTAGCCACAGGCGCGCGCCGTCGGGTAGCCCGTCGACGGTGTGGACGAAGATCAGCCACGCAGGCGTCACCGCGGTCAGAAGCAGCAGGCCGCCGAGCAACAGCCACGGCCGCCACCGGCGGCGACACAGCACCGCGAGCAACAACCAAGCCAGCAGTGGCAGCACGAGGTAGAAGGCAGCCTCCACGGCCAGACTCCACATCTGCGTCAGACCCTGGTGCAGATATGAGTACATGTACTGGTCGGTGTAGATCTGCGTCAGGCTCAGGTTGCGCAGGAAGCCGATCACGGT
>JAVEES010000143.1 GCA_030840285.1 Pseudonocardiales bacterium | reverse complement strand
CTTCGCGCGAGCGCTCATCGCGTGCGAGGGAAGCCGAGGTCGATGGCGGACGTCGCCGGGTCGGGCCACCGCGACGTGACCACCTTGCCGCGCGTGTAGAAGTTGATGCCCTCCGGGCCGTACATGTGGGTGTCGCCGAACAGCGAGGCCTTCCAGCCGCCGAAGGAGTAATAGGCGACCGGGACGGGGATCGGCACGTTGATGCCCACCATGCCGACCTCCACGTCGAACTGGAACTGCCTCGCCGCGCCGCCGTCGCGGGTGAAGATCGCCGTTCCGTTGGCGTAGTCATTGGAGTTGATGACGGCAAGGGCGTCGTCGTAAGTTTCGGCCCGGACGACCGCGAGCACCGGCCCGAAGATCTCATCGGTGTAGACGCTCATGCCGGTCGTCACGTTGTCCAGCAGCGTCGTGCCGAGGAAGAAGCCCTCGGCCGGCACGTCCGCCTCCCGGCCGTCCACCACGACGGTGGCACCGGATTCGGCGCCGGCCGCGATGTAGCCGGCGACGCGGTCGCGGTGCTCGGCGGTGATGAGGGGACCAATGTCGGTATCGGGGTCGGCACCGTTGCCGATCCTGAGCTTGGGCAGCCGCGCCGAGATCGCGTCGACCAGCTTGTCACCGATCGCGCCGACCGCGACCGCAACCGAGATCGCCATGCAGCGTTCGCCCGCCGCACCGTAGGCGGCTGACACCGCGGCATCGGCGGCGAGGTCGACGTCGGCGTCCGGCAGCACCAGCATGTGGTTCTTCGCACCGCCCAAGGCCTGCACCCGCTTGCCGTGCGCGGTTCCGGTCTCGTAGATGTACTTCGCGATCGGGGTCGATCCGACGAAGCTCACCGCGGCCACGTCCGGGTGGGTGAGCAAGGTGTCGACGGCCAGCTTGTCACCCTGGAGCACTGTGAAGACGCCGTCGGGCAACCCGGCCTCCTTCCACAGCTGAGCCAGGAACAGCGAGGCCGACGGATCCTTCTCGCTCGGCTTGAGGATGAAGGCGTTGCCGGCGGCTATCGCGTTGGCGCACATCCACAACGGCACCATGACCGGGAAGTTGAACGGGGTGATGCCGGCGACCACACCGAGCGGTTGACGGATCGAGTACACGTCCACGCCTGTCGAAGCCTGCTCGGAGAAGCCACCCTTGAGCAGGTTCGGCACGCCGGTCGCGAACTCGACGTTCTCGAGGCCTCGCGAGACCTCGCCGACGGCATCGGAGAGCACCTTGCCGTGTTCAGCGGTGACGAGCTGGGCCAGCTCATCGGTGCGGGCGTGCAGCAGCTCACGGAAGGCGAAGAGCACGCCGGCCCGGCGCGACAGCGAGGACGAGCGCCACTCCCGGGCGGCGGCCTTCGCGCTGGCGACCGCGTCGTTGACCTCCTGCGCACTCGCCAGCGCTACCTCGCCGGTCTGCAGCCCGGTCGCCGGGTTGAAGACCGGGGAGTGGCGGCCGGAGCTGCCGGCTGCGGGACGTCCGTCGATCCAGTGCGCGATGCGTGTGGTCATGCCTTCGAGATTACGACATGGTGGTAGCACTTACAAAGCCAATAATGTTATGTTACAAACCATGTTGGAGCTGCTTCGCGACCGGCTGGAGGAGCCGACCAGTCGTTCCCTGGCCGATGCGGTGAGCGCCGCGATCCGTGACGAGGCGCTGCGCGAGGGCGATGTGCTGCCGCCGATCCGTACGGTCGCCGAGTTCCTGAAGCTCTCGCCCACGACGGTCAGCGCGGCCTGGGCGCTGCTCGCCCGGGCCGGGGCGATCCACACCGATGGCCGGCGCGGGACCAAGATCGCTCGCTCGGGCGGGGCAGCGCCCAGCCGTTACCGACGGGCCCTGCCGTCGCGCACCAGCTTCGAATTGGATCTGGCGACCGGTATCCCGGACCCTGCTCTGCTGCCCGATCTCGGACCCGCGTTGCGAAGCCTGCAGGTCGCGGCAACCCCGAGCAGCTACCTGGACGACCCGGTGCTGGCCGGGTTGGCCGAGGTGCTGCGCGCCGATTGGCCCTATCCTGCCGAGCGAATCACCGTCGTGGACGGTGCGATGGATGCCCTCGACCTCCTCGCGGAGAACCTGCTGCGCTTCGGTGACCGGGTCGTCGTCGAGCATCCGTGCTTCCCGCCGCTGCTCGACCTGCTCGACGCGGTCGGGGTCAGGTCCGTCGGCGTCTCGCTCGATGACGAGGGAATGATTCCCGGCGAGTTGCAGGCGGCGGTGCGCTCCGGCGTCCGGGCGGTGTTCCTGCAGCCAAGGGCCCAGAACCCGACCGGCGCGTCGTTGACCGAGCGGCGCGCGGCAGAGCTCTGCGAGGTGCTGCGGGGGAGTGACACCCTGATCATCGAGGACGATTCGGCCGGCGCCATCGCGACGTCGGCGCCGATCAGCCTCGGCGCCAGCATCCCCGAACGGACGCTGCACGTTCGCAGCTTCTCCAAATCGCACGGACCCGACCTGCGGCTGGCCGCGATCGGCGGTCCCGCGGCGCTGCTGGACCCGGTCATCGAACGGCGCCTGCTCGGTCAGGGCTGGACGTCCCGGCTGTTGCAGTCACTGCTGCTCGAATTGCTGACCCAGCCTGGCCCGGTTCGGCAGGTGCGTGCCGCGCGCGCTGAATACGCCCGGCGCAGGACCGCGGTCGTGAAGGCGCTGCTTGCGCGGGGCGTCGAGGTCTCGGCCAGCGACGGCATCAACCTCTGGCTGCCAGTGGCCGACGAGGCGGCGGCCCTGGTACGGCTCGCCAGCCGGGGTATCGGCGCCGCTGCCGGTGGCCCGTTCGCGTCCAAGCCGGACGGCGATCCGCACCTGCGGGTGACGGTCGGCCTGGTCGCAAGCAACCATGACGAGCTTGCCGCCGAGCTGGCCGAAGCATCACGAGTGGGTGCCTGGTCCGGTCCGCGGTAGTCGGGTTCCCTATTCCACGGCTAGGAATGGCAACCGCATGCACGTGATGTTCGACCGGACGGGGCGCACAGCGTGTCACCGGGCGCTGTTCTCACTGGCTGCCCGAGCTCTTCGCACGTGTCCTTTGATGCCGAAGGTGGCCGCCGATTGTGAAGGCATGGGCGAGCTTCCGATGATCAATCAGCTCATCGCGCTGCGCGATGGGGCCGGTCAGGAGTTCGCCAGCCGGATCGAGGACGTCAACGGGCGCATCCTGACGGTCGGCTGCCCGCTGAACCTGAGCACCGACGCCGAGCTGCGGATCGGTGCCACGGTGCTCACGACCTGGCGTCTGCCCAACGGGATCTCGGTGCTGCCCGGACGCATCATCGCGGCGCGGCGGGACGGGATGCTACCGGTCTGGGATATCGAGGTGACGGGCGAGGGATGGCGGGAGCAGCGCCGTTCCTACGTGCGCGCCGAAATGCCCGGCAGCCTCACCCTGCACTGGTATTCGCCGGCGGAGGTGAGTCGGCAGGCGGCCGCCTCGCTGACTGACCTCAGCGAGGCGGGACTGCGTTGCATCACCAGCGCCGAGCTATTCGCCGGTGACGCGGTGGCCGGGCTAGCCGTCCAGGTGGCGTTGCGGACCTGGCAGCGGAGGTTCGAACTGGCCGGCGAGGTGCTGCGCGCACTGCCGGGGAAGAAGCGCGGTCACTGGGAGGTGGTGGTGATCTTCACCGACCCGGGCAAGGCCGCCGATGACCTGCGTCGCCTGGTCTACGCCGAGCAGCTCCGCCAGCGAAACGGCCGCTGAGACCCGCCCAGATTTTGGTAATCAACGCGAGTTAGATCCCGCGCAGCTTTCGTGATCATCTCGCGTTAGATCCCGCCCAGATTTGGTGATCAACTCGCGTCCGGTGTCGCTATGGCAGCACGAAACGTGAGTTGATCACCGAGAATCGCCGAAGAATGCGGCCGGCAAAGTCTCATTAGCGGGACTCGACGGCCGATGTTGGGGGCATGGCTGAGGCGATTCGTCTCGTAACGGGGGACGCCAGGCGGACAGACCCGCTGCTGGATTCGCTGCGGCTTGCCGCCGCGGAGGCTGGAACCGCGCAGGTCGCGGTGGTGCTGTCCAGCAGCGGAACGCCGGAGGTCCGATGGGCCAATGCGGCTGCCCTCACCCTGCTCGCTCTGGAGCCGGACGAGGTTCTCGGCCACCCGGTGGAAGCGCTCGGCCGGGCTATCCCTGGCGAACGTCCTGAATGGACGACTGTCGTAGCCGAGGCGCTGGCATCCCCGGCAGAGCTGGGGTCCCCTCAGTGGCGCGGGGCGATGATCAGCACCGCCTACTGTGCCGTCTCACCGGTACAGGTCAGGATCACGCCCGCGAAAAACCTGGGCTGGATCATCGGACTGCGGCCCGTCATCGACGCCGAGCAGCAGGCCGAGGAGGCGCGGCGCGAGTCCGAACACCGTTTCAGCGCGCTGGCAGAACACGCTCCGGTCGGCATTATCCTGTCCGAGGCCGGCGTCCGGCTGGGATACGTCAACAACCGCTTCGCCGAGATCACCGGCAAGGATCACGCAACCCTGCTCAGCACCCATTGGCTGGACTGTGTCCATTCCGAGGATCTGTCGTCCCTTCTGGAAGGCCTGGACGAGGTTCTGGACGGCTACCCCGTCGAGGTCACGGTCCGCCTGAACCCGATCGCGGACTCCCAGCGCTGGGTGCAGTTTCGGCTCTCGCCGGTGACCACGCCACGCCGGGCAGCCGGCTTCATCGCGACAGTGGAGGACATCACCGCACGCCGCGCGTGGGAGGCTCAACTGGCCTATCAGGCCGGCCACGACGCCCTGACCGGCCTGGTCAACCGACGTCGCCTGACGGAGACCCTCGATCAGTTGCTGACCAGCCGGCGGAGACGCGACCGGGACGCCGCCGTGCTGTTCTGCGACCTCGACGAGTTCAAGCAGATCAACGACACCCTCGGTCATGACGCGGGGGATCGGGTCCTCATCGAGGTCGGGCGCCGCCTCACCGCGGCGGCCCGCGATCACGACGTTGTCGCCCGCATCGCCGGGGACGAGTTCGTGGTCCTCATCCGGGAGGTGAACGACCTCGCCGACGCCGAAGCAGCGGCGGCTCGTCAGCTGACTGCCCTGGAAGGGCCGATCCGCGTTGCCGGCGAGGCCATCCAGATCACCAGCAGCATCGGCTTGGCGCTGGCGGGCGACTTCGACACCGCGTCCGGGCTACTGCAGGCAGCGGACCGGGGCATGTACGAGGCAAAGCGATCCGGTCGAGGGCTCTACCGCGTCACCCGGTCGGCACAGACGTCCACCGCGAAACCGAGATGAGCTCCACACTGCTCCCGGTCGTCTCCTACGATCGGCTACCCGCGCGAGCCAGCGCTGCCGCCCGGGTGCTCAGCGTGGTCGATGATCCCACTAGCGGTGCTGTGCAGGTGGCCAGGGCGATCGCCGCCGACCCCGCGCTGGCCGCGCGCACCATCGCGCTGGCTAACTCCGCCTACTACGGCCTGAGTTCGAGAATCGCCACACTGCCCTATGCGATAGCCGTCATCGGTTTACAGACGATCCGGGCGCTGGCCGTGTCGGTGGCCGCGGGGATGGATGACCCCGATTCGGCCCCGGAAGAGTTTTGGGATCAGGCAGCAACCGTGGCGACGGCGGCTAGTCTGATCGCCCCCATCCTGGGCGCCGGTACGGCGGATGCCTTCACCCTTGGACTGCTGCACTGTCTCGGCTCGGCCCTGCTACACCTGCAGCAGCCACTTCCCGGGCTGTGCCTCGCGCGCTCCGATGGCGTTTCCGACGTGTGCGAAAGGGAGTACGCGCTCTACGGCATCGACCATGCCCAGGCGGGCGCTCGGGCCCTGCGGGCATGGCGATTCCCATCCGGGTTCTGCGCCTTGGTCGCTGACCACCACGACGTGCCGCTGCCTGATGCCGGACCGCTGGAACGGTGCCTGCATGCGGCCCGCGAGCTAGCCGAGCTGTGCCTGCGTCCGGACGTCGAGCAGAATCAGGCGCTCCAACGGATCCAGTGGCTCAGCCAGGGCAGGCTCACCCCGGCGATGATTCCCCCGCTGGCGGCTCAGATCTACGAGCACTCCGCAGCGTTGCTCAGCGGCCTGGAACCGTACCGCCGCCCCGAGCATCCCTAGTCAGGGACTTGCCGCCGCCCCGAGCATCCCTAGTCAGGGACTTGCTACCGGCGCGGGAAGCCAGAGCGGTATCAGGCCGGCCAGGTAGCGCGGCTCATCCTTGGCCCAGTAGCTGCAATGCAGTGAGAAACCGTCCATCGTGATGGTCTGGGCGATGCTGAGCTGGGCGCTGCCTACCGCGAGGTTGTGGCCGGGCGTCTCGGTCGCGATCCGGAAAGCATTGTGATCCGCCGGGCTGAGGATCGTGGCGTCGTCCTTCGTGTCCGCGAAGTTGGAGGCCAGCACGTCGGCCGGAATGAATACGTTGGTCCAGTCGAGTCCAGGTCGGCGGGCGCTGCGATCCGCGAAATGGTCCTGGTAGAACAGCCGGACGAAGTCGACCGGGCAGCCGACCGTCACGAGGCTGTCCACGCACGAAAGGTCGCGGTTCTCAAGCCCAGCCGCTCGCGGAAACAGCGAGTCCAGCGTCACGATGCTGCCGAAGCTGAACGCGAGGATGTGCACCCGCGCGTCCGGGTGGGCGTCGAGAATGTCATCCACGGCCTGATCGAAGACGCCGGTGACGCGTAGCAGGTCGCGGTCACGTTCGAGATATCCCATAAGCGACCGGAGCAAAGCACCGGCGGCGAGCATCTTCGGCCGAAGCCACCAGAAGGTCGCGGCACCGACGGTACCGGCCGAAATACCGGCGGCGGTCTGGATACCGGGAGAACTGGTCGCCAAGGCCTTGGGAATCCAGCTCGGTTGTACCGCAACCAGCAGCGCGACCAGGGCAACACCGAAACTCGCATAGAGGACGAAGACACTGCAGAAACCGATCAGCAATTGCAGTTTCGCCCGATTCGACTTGGCAGGCCTAGTCATCGAGCGGATCAGCCGCGCGGTTCCCATCACCGCATAGACCAGCGCCCAGCCGACACCGCGGAAAGTCGCCTGCCCCGAACCCACCGAATCACCGCGGAACAATGACGGCTGGTAATCCACTTCGACGACGGTCAGGTGTTCTGTGCCGTCCGGGCCGACGATCACTGAATCATGCGAATTTGGTTGGGATTTGATCGTGTACGTCCCCGAGCGAGCCCTTGAGGCGTACTGGGCGATCAATTCCGCGATCCTGGCAGCGGTATTGTCCTGCGACGGCTTCACCGCCGGCACGTACATGAGGATGTTGGTCGAGCTCATTTCTGCCTCCCCGGCTCGAACTTTCGTCCGACGGATCCGCGCGACTGAGCGCAGGAGCGCCTTGGGGAGGAGGAGGCCGGCCCCCCGGCTCTGATACCCGGCGCTCGAGGCGGAGCTGCAGCTGATCGTCATCAGTGTGGCAGCTCGGATCGACTTGTCCCAGAGGGAAAACTGACGAGTTGAGCGGCGGGGGTGCAGCCGCGTTCGGCGCTGCTGCTGCGGGAATGTGAGCTAGCTAAGTTCGTGACGAGGCGCACCTACCGATCGAGCGGGGGCCGGCGCGACCTAGGCTGGAATTCATGACTGAGCAACTCGACGACGCGGAACTCCAGTTCCTGCAAAGCGTTCTGGACCTGGCACGCAGCGGCGACGAGCAGGAGCTGGCTCGCCTGCTCGACGCCGGCGTTCCGGTGAACCTGACGAGCGCCGCCGGCGATTCGCTGCTGATGCTGGCGACGTACCACATGCACCCCGACACCGTCCGGACGCTTCTCGCTCGAGACGCGGACACCTCCAGGGTCAACGATCGGGGGCAGACCGCCTTGGGCGCCGCGGTATTCAGGCAGTCCGTCGAATGCGTGTCACTACTGCTGAATGCCGGCGCGGATCCGGCTGAAGGCAAGCCTTCGGCAACCGAGATCGCGCAGTTCTTCAACCTGCCCGAGATGGCTGCACTGCTCGAGGCGGGACCGCGCCGCTGAGCTTGGTGGGTCGCGAGGCGGTTCTACCGCATGGCAATCGGATCGGCCACCTCAGAGCTGGAAGTACCTGCCCCGTCGATGGATCAGCGGCGGTGAATCCTCACCGATCTCGACGTGCTCGACTTCTAGTTGCACCTGCAGTCCCCAGCCGAGCCGGGTGGCCGGTGGGTCGACCAGCCGGCAGCCGGCCCACGCCGAGGCGCCCACCAACGACGGGCCCCACCGCGTTTCTAGCCAGTCGCCGGACGCGAACGGGCCGCCCGGCGCGGGTGCCACGTAACCGAACTGATCGGCCAGCTGCCGGTGCTGCCAGTCGAGCATCGTGACCACAGCCGTGCCGGATTCCCGAAGCGCGTCCCACAGATCCGACAGCGGATCCAAGATCCCCACCAGGTAACCAGGTTCGCCGTCGGCGACCAGCACCGAGGACACCGTCAGGCCCGCAGGTCGTTCGCGGTGCGTCGAGGTCCAGAGTGTGACCGGCGATGCGAGCCTGCCCCGGAAGCGCCTGACCGGGCTTCGGTCGGGTTCAGCCGGCATGAAGGGGTGCTCGGAATGGATCGTCACCTGCGCATCCTCCCGCACGACCGCGCCGGATGCTTTGCGGTGTTGCCTAACGCCTGCCTGCGGCAGTGCCCGACGCCGGGTGCGGTATGCGTGCATGCTTAGCCGGTCCACAGCGCAGAGCCCGGTTGGGAGTTGATCCGCGATGCCGGTCCAACCCGCCGCGCCGCCGCTGGCCGGCCCGGTTCTGTCCGCCCAGAGCTGGCACAACGTAACGTTCCTGCACTGGCCGGTCGATCCCGATTCGGTCCAGGGACTCTTTCCGCCGGGCGTGCGCCCCGATGTGATCGACGGCGTGACCTACGTCGGACTGGTGCCTTTCATCCTGCGGCACGCCGGCCCGGGTGCCCGCCTGCCGGTTCCGTTCTTCGGCGACTTCTGCGAAACGAACGTCCGGCTGTACTCGGTCGACGCGGCGGACCGGCACGGAATCGTGTTCCTCACCCTGGATGCGCAGCGGCTCGCGACCGTGCTGCTGGCGCGCTGGAGTCTCGGCCTTCCCTACGCCTGGTCGTCGATGAACTCTGCGCAGGACGGCGACGAGCGGCGCTACCAGTCGCGGCGGCGCTGGCCTCGTCCGGCGCGATCGTCCGGCGGCCCGACGTGCCGGGTGCGCGTCCGGCTCGGCGAAACGGCCGAGCCGTCAGCCCTGCAGGTATGGCTAACTGCCCGCTGGGGCCTGCATACCCGCGTCGCCGGACGAACCGTCTGGGTACCGAACGAGCACCCGGCCTGGTCGCTGCGCTCCGCGGAGGTTCTTGAGCTGGACGACGGCCTCGTCCGGTCGTGCGGGATCGAGGTCGATCCGGGGGCGATGTTGCCGGCATTGTGGTCTAAAGGCGTGCGAACCAGCTTCGGAATGCCTAGCGTCGTCAGCCAGTAATCGCGCCGGCTCCATCAGAACACGGGCCATTATCGCCGGCCCGATACGGCGAGCCAGTACCGCGGAAGGAGTTCGGACATGGTTGATGGCCGAGAGTTCGCGACCCGTTCGGCGGGCAACACCGTGAGTTATGACTTACGTGATCGGGTATATCTGGTCACCGGTACGTCCCGTCGGATCGGAATCGGCGCCGCGGTGGCTCGTCGTCTCGCGTCGGCTGGGGCCGATCTCGTACTCCATTCGTGGGCGCCCTATGACGCCGGGCAGCCGTGGGGCGCTGATGCAGCTGGCACCGAACCGCTGCGCGAGGAGTGTGAGCGCCTGGGCTCCACCGTCGTGCAGCTATCGGCTGACTTCGTCGATCCGGCAGCACCCGCTCTGTTAATGGCCGCGGCAACGGCAGCACTGGGGCACATCGACGGGATCGTCGTGAACCACGCACGCGGCATCGACGCCACTCTTGAAGAGGTCACTGCCGATGAGATCGACCTGTCGTTCGCCGTCAATGCACGAGCCGCCGCGCTGCTGGTCAAGGAACTCGCGGCTCAGCACGACGGGCGCCGCGGTGGTCGGGCGATCCTGTTCACTTCGGGCCAACACCGCGGCGGAATGCCCGGTGAGCTGCCGTACGTAATGTCTAAGGGGGCGGTGCAGCAGATGACCGCAACATTGGCCGCTGAGCTCGCACCACGAGGGATCATT
>JAVEES010000129.1 GCA_030840285.1 Pseudonocardiales bacterium | reverse complement strand
CAAGCCGACTATCTCCGGTTGGCGCAGGAGCTCTCCCGCGAGCGCCAAAGCTCGGCCACCGAGCTGTCCGGCCGGATCACCGAGGAGCTGGCGGGCCTGGCGATGTCCGGGGCCGCGGTAATCGTGTCGGTCACGCCTCGAGCCGCAACCGAAGCGACGCCCGTGGTCACTGTGGGCTCGGACCGCCTCGGGGCCACCGCCGAGGGCATCGACGAGGTGGAGATCCTGCTTCGAGCGCACCTTGACGCACCGGCCCTGCCAGTGCAACGCGGTGCCTCAGGTGGCGAGCTGTCGCGGGTGATGCTCGCCGTGGAGGTCGTCCTGGCCGGCACCGACCCGGTTCCGACGATGGTCTTCGACGAGGTCGATGCAGGTGTCGGCGGTCGGGCGGCGATCGAGGTCGGCCGTCGGCTGTCACGGCTGGCCGACCAGCATCAGGTCATCGTCGTGACGCACCTTGCCCAGGTAGCGTCCTTCGCCGACAACCACCTGGTCGTGGACAAGACCAAGGCGGCTGACGGCGAGGGTGTGACTCGTAGTGACATTCGGGCGGTCAGCGGTGCTGAGCGACTGTCCGAGCTGGCCCGGATGCTGGCCGGCGATGACACCCCGGTCGCTCGAAAGCATGCCGCCGAATTGCTGGCAGCGGCGGAGCGTTCAGCCCGTCCGGCCAAACCGACGGCCGCTGATGCCGCGACCGGTAAGCCTAGGCCGGCAGCTGGCTCCCCTCGGCGGCGCACTCGATCGATAGGAACCGACCGGTAACTCCGCGTGGCGGAAAACCGATTAGCCTTGGTTCGATGGCAACATGGAATCCCATGAAGATGGCGACCATGCGCCGCTCACGCGACGACCAACTGCCCGGCATTACCGGGGTAATCCGGTTGGACCGGCGAGCCCCCCGACTGATCCAGCGGTTGCACGCCGGCGACGTTGCGGTGATCGACGCCTCAGATCTGGATCGATCCACCGCGGACGCCCTCATCAGCGCGCGCGTTTCCGCGGTGGTCAACGCCAAAGCAAGCATCTCCGGCCGGTACCCGACGCTGGGCCCTGAGGTCTTGATCGCCGAGGGCATCGCTCTGCTCGACTCGGTCGGAACTGACATCTTCTCCGCGGTCAAAGAGGGCACCCGCGTCCGACTCGACGGCGATGTGCTGTACAGCGGTGAGCACGAAATCGCTCGAGGCGTCCGCCAGGACGAGCAGAGCATCGCGGCCTCCATGCTTCGCGCCAAGGACGGACTGTCAGCCCAACTGGCAGCCTTCGCCTCGAGCGCCCAGCAATACATGGCGAGCGAGAAAGAGCTGCTGCTCGACGGCGTGGGGCTTCCCCAGCTGGCCACCGTCTTTGCCGACCGCCACGTCTTGATGGTTGCCCGCAGCTATGACTTCAAAGCCGATCTGAAGGCACTCAAGCACTACATCCGCGAGTTCCGCCCGGTGCTGATCGGGGTCGACGGCGGCGCCGACGTCCTGCGTGACGCCGGTTACCGGCCAGACCTGGTGGTCGGCGACCTGGACGCGGTGTCCGAGGCAGCCCTGCGCGACGCCGGCGAGGTGGTCGCACACGCCGATTCCAACGGGCGTGTCGAGGGTCTTGCGCGCGTGCAGGATCTGCGGATCGACCCGGTCATCTTCGCAACCGCCGGCACGAGTGAGGATGCGGCGATGCTGCTTGCCGAGGCGGGCCGTGCGAAGCTGATCGTCACTGTGGGGATCCGCGCCACGCTGGAGGAATTCCTCGATGCCGGACGTGGCGGTATGGCCTCCACCGTCCTTACCCGGCTCAAGCTCGGCGGCCGTCTGGTCGATGCCAAGGCGGCGGCGCAGTTGTTCCAGACGAGGATCTCGGGCTGGGCTCTCGTTCTGCTTGCACTGGCGGCACTGGTCGCCGTCGCCGTCGTCCTCGTCGCGAGCACCGCGGGCGAGAGTTACCTGCACATCTTGTCCGGCGGATGGCAGCATCTCGTCGACCGGCTGAGGGATATGTTCTCGTGATCTCCTATCGCTATCACCTTGTTTCCATCATCGCGATCTTCCTCGCCATTGCCCTTGGCGTGGTGATCGGTACCAGCGCCCTCAACGGAGCGGTCGTGGGCGACCTGCATCGGCAGGTGACCGATCTCAAACAAGCCAACGCCCAGGCTGCGGACAGCAACAAGTCCTTACGGGCGCAGTCCGGAAATGCCGATCTGATCGCCAAGAGTTATGGCGCCAAGCTTGCTGGCGGCAGCCTGGCGAAGGTGCGCGTGGTCATCCTCGGCGCGCCGGGAGCGAGCAAGGCGCTCAAGGATTCGGTGGCCGCTGAGGTGGCTGCCGCAGGTGGCACGGTCGCTGGGCGCGTTCAGCTCTCGAGCAGTTTTACCGACCCCAATCGGGCCGCCGATATCCGCTCGCTGGCGACCTCCGGCGCGCATCCGGTGGGCTTGCAGCTCCCGACAAACGACGATGCCGGTGCACTCGCCGGATCCTTGCTGGGATTCGTGCTCCTCGGTCATGGTCAAGCCACCGACATCACGTCGGTACTGGCCGGCTTCTCGACCTTGAACATGCTCAAGACCGAAAGCGGCAGCGTCAATGCCGGCAAGCTGCTGCTGCTCGTCGCGCCGGGTGCTTTGCCGACCGGTGACGCCGGCGGCAAGACCCTTCTGTCGATGACCCAGCAATTGGCCACTACGGGCGGCCCCACCGTCGTGCTGGGTGATCACGCCTCGAGCACGGCCGGTGGCCTGGTTGCCCTGGTTAGAGGCAGCGATACCGCGAAGCAGGCGGTGACGACGGTCGATGACGCCGATACGGCGCTCGGCCAGCTCACCTCGGTGCTTGCCGCGCACGAAAGCCTGGCCAAGCGCAACGGCCAATTCGGGACGGCTGCCGGCGTTGATGCCCTGATGCCGGGTGTCAGTAACTAACGCCGGACCACCGACGCGCCGGTCCGCCGCCGCAGCTCATCCGGAATCCGTGTTACCGTGAACTCCCGTGGATATGAGGATCTTCCTAGCGGCTCTCAGCCGCGCTTCCTCTTCCGCAGTTCGTATTCGATGCGACCACGGGAGTCTCGTTGGCTCAGTCAGCCCGGACCACAAAGCATTTGTTCGTCACCGGCGGTGTTGCGTCCTCGCTCGGTAAGGGACTTACTGCCTCATCGCTCGGCAGCCTGCTGAAGGCGCGTGGCCTGCGGGTCACGATGCAGAAGCTGGACCCTTACCTCAATGTCGATCCAGGAACGATGAACCCGTTTCAGCACGGGGAGGTCTTCGTCACCGAAGACGGGGCCGAGACCGACCTGGACATCGGCCATTACGAGCGGTTTCTGGATACGGACCTGGTGGGGTCGGCGAATGTGACCACCGGCCAGATTTACTCCTCGGTCATCGCCAAGGAACGCCGCGGCGAGTACCTGGGCGACACGGTTCAGGTGATTCCGCACATCACCAACGAGATAAAGGACCGGATTCGCTCGATGGGCGTACCCGGGCCCGACGGTCAGATCCCCGACGTGGTGATCACCGAGGTCGGCGGAACTGTCGGCGACATCGAATCGCTGCCCTTCCTGGAGGCTGCTCGTCAGGTGCGGCACGAAATCGGCCGGGACAACTGCTTCTTCCTGCACGTCTCGCTCGTTCCCTACCTCGCACCCTCCGGCGAACTCAAGACCAAGCCGACGCAGCACTCCGTCGCGGCGCTACGCAGCATCGGTATCACCCCCGACGCCATCGTCTGCCGAAGCGATCGAGAAATCCCTGACGGCGTCAAGCGAAAGATCTCCTTGATGTGCGACGTCGACACCGAGGCCGTGGTGGCAGCGGTGGACGCGCCGAGCATCTACGAGATCCCCAAGGTGCTGCATTCCGAAGGACTCGACGCCTATGTGGTGCGTCGCCTGGGGTTGCCGTTCCGTGATGTGGACTGGGCGCTCTGGGGTGATCTGCTCGAGCGCGTCCGGCATCCCAAACGCGAGGTGACGGTCGCGCTGGTAGGCAAGTACGTCGACCTCCCCGATGCCTACCTCTCGGTTACCGAGGCATTGCGCGCGGGCGGGTTCGCCCATCGCGCGAAGGTGAACATCCGCTGGGTGCCCTCGGACCTGTGCGAGACGCCTGCTGGAGCCTCTGCCCAACTTGCTGGGGTCGATGGCGTGCTCATTCCGGGTGGCTTCGGCATCAGGGGAATCGAGGGGAAGGTGGGCGCCATCCGCCTCGCCCGCGAGCGTGGCCTTCCCACCCTGGGACTCTGCCTTGGCTTGCAGTGTATGGCGATCGAGACCGCACGGCATCTGGCTGGCATGGCTGAGGCGAACTCGGCCGAGTTCGACCCCGAGACGCCCGATCCGGTCATCGCGACGATGGCCGATCAGGTTGACATCGTTGCCGGCAACGCCGACCTGGGCGGCACGATGCGCCTCGGCGCGTACCCCGCGAAACTTCTGCCCGGCTCCCTGGTGGCCGAGGCCTACGGCAGCACCGAGGTGTCCGAGCGACACCGGCACCGCTACGAGGTCAACAACAGCTACCGGCAGGCGCTGACCGATGCCGGCCTGGTGATTTCGGGTACGTCACCGGACGGCAAGCTGGTCGAGTTCGTCGAACTGCCGCGAGAGGTGCATCCCTACTTCGTCGCAACGCAGGCGCATCCCGAGCTGAAGTCCCGTCCGACGCGCCCGCATCCGCTGTTCGCAGGTTTTATTGCGGCCGCCGTCGACTACGCCGAAGCCGAGCGCCTGCCTGTGGAGATACCCGATGATGACGACGAGCGGGCCGTCGCGGCCGCCGCGGTGACATCCGCGGTCTGAGCGATGACATCTGCGGCGGATTTCTCGGTGGTCGGCAGCCAGCACCGATATTCAGGGTGGGCGATCGACGTCAGGACCGATGAGGTTCGCTTGCCCGACGGCAAGCTGGTCAAGCGTGACGTCATCGCTCACCCAGGGGCCGTCGCGGTGGTGGCACTCGACGACGATGAGCGCGTTGTGATGGTGCGCCAGTACCGGCATCCGGTGCGTGCGCTGTTGCTCGAACTGCCGGCCGGATTGCTCGACGTCGACGGCGAACCCGCCCTGGAGGCGGCGAAGCGCGAGCTGTTCGAGGAGGCCGCGTTGATCGCGTCCGAGTGGGCCGTCCTGGTGGATCTGCACACCTCGCCGGGCATGACGGATGAGGCCATTCGGGTTTATGTCGCCCGCGACCTCACTGCCGTGGCCGGGCAGGACCGATTCGTCAGCGAAGCCGAAGAGCTCACCATGACGGTCGAGCGGTACAGCTTGGACGAGTTGGTCGAGCTCGCGCTGGCCGGAGAGCTCACCAACGGACCGGCGGTCGCCGGCGTGCTCGCGGCCAAACTGGCAGAGCAGCGTGGTTGGCAGGGCTTGCGACCTGCCGATGCGCCGTGGAATACCGGTCCGCGGGAATCCAGCCGTTAGATTGGCGCGGTGACGACCCGGCTTCGATCCCTCGACGGCGCTATGGACGCCCGCGGTGCGGATGGAGGCTCGAGCGTCGCGTCCTCCGCGCGTCGGTCGGTTGGCAGTTACCTCGACCATCTGACAGTCGAGCGGGGTGCTTCGGCGAACACCCTGAGTTCCTATCGCAGGGATCTGGAGCGTTACCTCGGCTACCTGGCGTCCAATGGGATAACGGATCTCGGTGCCGTTGACGCTCTGACCGTCGGCGCATTTCTCGCCGCACTCAGGGAAGGCGACGCCGAACATCCGCCGCTGTCGGCATCCTCAGCGGCTCGTGCGGTGGTGGCCGTGCGGGGGCTGCACAAGTTCACCTACGCCGACGGCCAGGTCGCCTGTGATGTCGCTCGAGAGGTCAAGCCGCCGACTCCGCCGCGTCGGTTGCCCAAAGCGATCTCGGTCGAGGATGTGGAGCGACTGCTCGATGCGGCGGATTTCGATCAGACCCCCTTGTCCGTACGAGATCGAGCCTTGCTGGAAGTGCTCTACGGCTCGGGTGCCCGAATCTCGGAGGCAGTTGGCCTGGATGTCGACGACGTCGACCTCGAGGAACGTACGGTGCTCCTGCGGGGCAAAGGTGGCAAGCAGCGAATCGTTCCGCTGGGCTCGTTCGCGGCCAAGGCGCTGTCGTCCTACCTGGTTCGGGTGCGTCCCGAACTGGTCCGGAAGGGCCGGGGGACAGCCAAGGTCTTTCTGAACTCACGCGGTGGCCAGTTGTCGCGCCAGAGCGCCTGGACGGTGCTGCGCAGTTCCGCCGACAAGGCGGGCCTCACGGCTGATATCTCGCCGCACACCTTGCGGCATTCCTTCGCTACCCACCTGATGGAGGGTGGCGCGGATGTCCGAGTGGTGCAGGAACTCCTCGGGCATTCCTCGGTCACGACCACGCAGATCTACACCCTCGTCACGGTCGATCAACTGCGCGAGGTGTATTCGACCGCGCACCCACGCGCCAGAACTAATTGACCAAACGGCAAGACAGAATCCAAACGCCGATATAACATCTGGCTTCCCTGTCCTTGCCGCTCGGAGCACCGCCGTGAATGAACCTCAGCCGCCACCCAGTCCCGACCCGCAATGGGGCCAGTACCCCCCGACGGGCCAATCCTGGAACCAGCCGCCTATCACCGAGGTCGACCCGGGTAGCTGGCTGGACTACTCCCGGGCGCCCGGATCGGCCTACTCGGTAGCTGGTTACGACCAGCCCTGGGTGCCCGCTGCGCCACCGGTGACGCGTCGAAAATGGCCGTGGATCCTCTCCGGGATCGCCGCCGCGCTGGTGCTGCTACTCGGCGGCGGTGCCTTCGCCGCCTTCCAGGCATTGAAGGGTGGTGGCGCCCAGCCCGAAAGCGTCGTGCCTGCCGACACCGTCGCCTTCGCCAAATTGGACCTGAACCCGTCGGCCGCCCAGAAGGTCGCCGCCGTCCGTTTCATGAACCGGATACCAGGGGTAGGCGACGCCTTCGCCCAGAACAAGGACCCGCGCCGCTCGGTGTTTGATCTGC
>JAVEES010000104.1 GCA_030840285.1 Pseudonocardiales bacterium | reverse complement strand
CCAGTGATGGAGCTCTCGGGCCCGTCGGAGGTTGTACGCCACCGTCCGGTTGGCCTGGGGATCCGAGGCGTCCATCGAGGCGACGGTAGCACCGGCCCGACCTGTCGCGCAAGGAAAAATACAGACTGTGGTCTTGCGAATGGCACAAGGTCTACCGGGCTGTCGGAGGATGCGGAGGCCGCAACTGACGTCCTGTATTTCGCGAGGCTCGCCCGTGTATAGGCCGTGCTAGCGTCGAGCGATGAGTGAGCTGCAAGTCGCGCGGGAGCACCGCGTAAGGCCGCTCGAGCTGTTCTTCGACCTGGTGTTCGCGTTCGGTTTCACACAGGTCGCGTCGTTGTTCGGGCACGATCCGACCTGGGGCGGGCTCGGCCGCGGGCTTCTCGTGCTCGCCGTGCTGTGGTGGGCCTGGGCGAGTTATGCCTGGTTGACCAACACGGTCGACACTGACGGGGGACCCGTCAGCGCAGCGATGTTCATCGCGATCGCCGCGATGTTTCTCGCGGCGCTGGCCGTCCCCGAAGCGTTTGACGGGACCGGACTGGTCTTCGGGATTGCCTTTTTCATCGTGTCCCTGATGCATGTGTCGCTGTTCGCACTTGCCAGCCGCGGCGACCCGGATCTCCTGGCGGCGATTCTCCGGAATGCCTCTCGTCTGGCCGTGGGGGCGGCCCTGATCGTCGTCGCGGCATTCGTGCCAAGCGGTGTGCGGCCGGTGTTCTGGCTGGCCGCGCTCGCCGTCGGGTTCTTCGGCCCCCTGCTCACCGGCGTACACGGCTGGCGGGTCAATCCGGCGCATTTCGCGGAGCGCCATGGACTGATCATCATCATCGCGATCGGCGAGTCGTTCATCGCGATCGGCCTGGGCGCGAGGACGGGCGAGTTGACTGCCGGCGTGATCGCCGCCGCGCTGCTCGGCGTGGTGGTCTCGGCATCATTTTGGCTGTCGTACTTCGATTTCTTCTCCATCCGCGCTGAGCAGATCCTTGCCGAGCGAACCGGTGACCTGCGCACCATGCTCGCGCGCGACATCTACACCTACCTCCATCTGCCGATGGTGATGGGCATTGTGCTGTTCGCGCTGGCGATGAAGACGACGCTCGCCCACGTCGGCGACTCGCTCGATACGATCTCGGCGGTCGGCCTCTGTGGCGGTTCGGCGCTCTACCTGTTCGCCTTCGTGGCGCTCCGGGTTCGTGTCAGCCGCTCGGTCGGCGGCGGCCGTTTGACCGCCGCTGTGGGGTGCGCGCTGCTCCTGCCCGTCGCCGTTGAGGTGCCCGCGCTCGTCGCGGTCGCGCTTGTGGCCGCCGTGTGGGTCGCGCTGCACGCGTACGAGATCATCTGGTGGCGCGAGGATCGCGCACAAACGCGCGCCATGCGCGCGGAAACCTAGCTTGGCACCCCGACGCTGCCCATCCCCCTCGCGCATGTCTCACCCCAGGGCGGGATGCCAGCGAACCTCGCCGGCGAGTTGGTCAGCGCCCCCGGGCGCGAGCGGCGCGACCATGAAGTGCTCCTCCAGGATCTCGAAACCACTGGGCGTCACGCCGGTCGCGGGGTTCGCAAGCCCGAGCGTCGAGCCGGTCTCGAACCCGAAGCGCTTGTAATAGCGTGGGTCGCCGAGGACGATCGCCGCGATCTCGCCGCGCCGCCGCGCCTCGTCCAATCCCGTGCGTATGAGCGTGCTGCCGATTCCGCGATTCTGGCGCTCTGGAACGACTCCAACGGGCCCGAGCGTAACCACCGGCGTCTCGCCGACCCATCCGCGGCTGAACTGCACGTGGCCGAGGATGTGGCCGTGCTCCTGGGCGACCAGTGCGAACGATCCGTCTTCGTCGCGCACGCGCTCCACAATAGCCCCGATGTCATTCGCGGGGTCGCCCGACGGGGAATGCTCGAATGCGCGACGCTCGACGTCGACCGAGTGCGCGCGGTCGTCGATCTCCTCAAGCCGGATCACTGCGTCTGCCGCGGTCCTCATCGGCATGCACTGAGCATACGCCTCCCGAGGCGGCCGGCGCACGACCGCGCATATGGTGCGCGAAAACCACGAGGAGGCAGCGGTGTCAGATCAGGCAAGGCCGGTGGCGGTGCCACCGGGAGAAGGCCACGCCATTCAGGGACCGGCCGGTGGGCTGCTGACGTTCAAGGTGCGCGCAGAGCAGACGAATGGCGCACTGACGGCGTTCGAGAACGTCATCGCTCCCGATGACGGCCCGCCGCTGCACACCCACGCGGCCGAGGACGAGTCCTGGTACGTGATCGAAGGGACTCTTCGATTCCAGCTCGGAGACGATGTCGCCGAGGCGCCGACCGGGACGTTCGTCTTCGTCCCTCGGGGCACGCCCCACACGTTCGAGAACATCGGCAGCGAGCCTGCCCGCATCCTCGTCATCTTCAACCCGTCCGGAATGGAGCGGTTCTTCGACCGCTTCGCAACGCTCCCCGCCGGGCCGCCGGATCCGAGTGCGTTCCGGGAGCTCGGCCGTGAGGCCGGAATGGACGTGGTGGGGCCGCCGATGCGCCGCGGCAACAGCCGGACGTGAACCGCTTCATCG
>JAVEES010000071.1 GCA_030840285.1 Pseudonocardiales bacterium | reverse complement strand
GGATCAACGAGCCCGGCCGCGTTTTCGTCGCGCGACGAGGTCGGTCCGAACTCACGAAAGTGATACTGACCAGTGAACAGGTCGCGGATCTCGTGGAACGGATGCTGCGGGTGTCGGGAAGGCGACTGGACCTGTCCACGCCCTTCGTCGACGCCCAGTTGCCGGACGGTTCGCGCCTGCACGTGGCGATTCCACCTATCACGCGTCGGCACATGGCCGTCAACATCCGCAAGTTCGTCCTGGGCGTTACCGGCCTGGACGAATTGATCAGGCTGGGAGCCGTGACCGAACAAGCGGCACACTTTCTTGAGGCAGCGGTCGCCTCCGGGCTCAACGTGCTCGTCTCGGGCGGGACCCAAGCGGGTAAGACGACCCTGCTCAACGCCCTCTGCGGGGCGATCCCAGCCAGTGAACGCGTCATCACCGCGGAGGAAGTTTTCGAGCTGCAGATTCCGCTGCCGGACGTGGTGGCCACTCAGACCCGCCAGCCCAATCTGGAAGGCACCGGCGAGATAACCCTGCGGCGGCTGGTCAAAGAAGCCCTTCGAATGCGGCCGAACCGGATCGTGGTCGGCGAGGTCCGCCAGGAGGAATGTCTGGACTTGCTGATCGCGCTCAACAGCGGTCTGCCAGGCATGTGCACGCTGCACGCGAATTCGGCACGCGAGGCCCTGGTCAAGATGTGCACCTTGCCGCTGCTTGCCGGTGAGAACGTGAGCGCGGCGTTCGTAGTGCCGACCGTTGCGTCCTCGGTGGATCTCGTCGTGCATGTCGGGGTTGATGTGCGCGGTCAGCGGGGCATTCGCGAGATCGTCGGCGTCACCGGCAGGACCGAGGGCGACATCATCGAAACTTCGGACGTCTTCACCTACGTCGATTCGCGATTGCAGCGTGCCGATGGCTACCCTCCGCATCAGGACAGGTTCGCGCTGGCCGGCTTCGACCTCGCCCGACTGCTCGGCCAGGGCTCTTACCGGACGAGCCACTGAGGTGGGCGCGTTGATCGGCCTGATCGGTGGCCTGGGCCTGCTGCTGATCTGGCGAAGCGGGCCTCGGGCGCCCCAACGCACAGCAGGTAGTGGCCGGTGGAAGCTTCGACGCGACGAACTCATCAAGCAAGCTGGCATCGACGGGGTGAGCTCCGGGCAGTTGCTGATCATGCAGGTCATCGCGGCGGTGCTGGCGTTCATCCTCGTCATGCTGCTGACCACCACCGTCGCGGTGGCCATCTGCTTCTCGGTCTTCGGGTTCTGCGCACCGCTCGTGGTGGTCCGGCGATTGCGCAGCCGGCGGCAGGTTGCACTGCGCGAACTGTGGCCCGAAGCCATCGATAACCTGGCCTCAGCGGTCCGTGCGGGCATGTCACTGCCAGAAGGAGTATCCGCCCTTGCGCTCCGTGGCCCCGAACCGCTGCGCGCAGCTTTCAGCCGCTTCGGCGCCGCCTACCGATCGAGCGGTCGGTTCGGAGCCTGCCTAGACGGATTGAAGCTCGATCTAGCAGATCCGGTCGGTGACCGGGTATGCGAAACCCTGCGGGTCGCTCGCGAGGTCGGCGGCTCGGATCTTGGCACGGTGCTGCGCACCCTGTCGGAGCTGTTGCGGGCGGATGCGCGGACCCGTTCCGAGCTTGAGACTCGACAAAGCTGGACTGTCAACGCGGCAAGATTAGCTGTCGCTGCGCCCTGGCTGGTGCTTCTCATGCTCGGCACCCAATCGACAACTCTGCGAGCCTTCAACACCTCAGGCGGCGTCGTGTTGCTACTGGTCGGAGCGGTGGTGTGCTTCGTTGCGTACCGGATCATGGTGCGAATCGGCCGCCTTCCAGAAGAACCCCGGGTACTGCGATGACGGGCTGGTGGCTGGGCGGGTTGCTCGGTCTGATCGCCGGCGTCGGTGCGCTCACTGCTATCAGAGCGTCGCCGCCGATGCGGCCGATCAGGCTGACTGAACGCGTCGCGCCTTACCTCGCCGACGCCCCGGCGCCGTCGCGGCTGCTGCTTCGAAGCGGACCTGCCTCAGAACCATTCATCGCGGTCCGCCGTCTGTTCGGACCCGTCGTGGGTGACGCGGTCCGCTGGGTAGATCGGCTCGTGGGTGGTGCCGAATCCGTTCGGCGCCGGCTGGGAGGTCTTGGGTCATCGATCACGGTCGAGGAGTTTCGGATAGAGCAGGTGATCTGGGGCGCCGCGGGAACCGTCGTGGGCGCGGCGTTCGTCGGGGTCGCCACGCTGCTACGCGGAGGTATTGACCCCGTACTGGTCATCGGTGGCGCGGCGGCAGGGGCGATAGCCGGCGTGCTTGGAAGGGATTGGTGGTTGAGCCGTCAGGTCGAGCGACGCGAGTCGGCGATGTTGGCTGAATTTCCGGTGATCGCAGACCTGCTCGCGCTGGCGGTACTTGCTGGCGAAGCACCGATCGACGCGATCCACCGAGTCTGCCGATTGACCGACGGCGAACTGACGCGCGATCTGCAGTCCGCCCTCGACGAGGCCCGCGCTGGTTCGCCGATTACCCGCGCACTGTCAGTTGTTGCTGCACGCACCACCCTTGATCCGCTGACCCGCTTCATCGAGGGCGTGGTGGTGGCAATCGAGCGAGGAACGCCGCTCGCGGACGTCTTGAGGGCGCAGGCCGCCGACGTGCGTGAGCAGTCCAAGCGAGCGTTGCTGGAAGCAGGGGGGCGCAAGGAACTTCAGATGATGGTTCCGGTGGTCTTCATGATCCTTCCGATAACCGTGTTGTTTGCCCTCTACCCCGGGTTGGTGACGCTGGTTTCGCTGTCGAGATAACGCCACATCGCGCGACGTGGAAGTGCTGACCACGACGTCGGCCATGTCGGGTGCATCGAGGGAAAGTCCGGCGCTGGCCGGGAGACGGTTCGGAGGAAACAACAGATGATTCATGCTCAATTGCTGGCGTCCTGGTTCGCCACCCAATACATCGTCGTGCGAGGACGGCTGAGGCAAGACGCGCCTGATGATCGCGGTGATGTTCCTGGTTGGGTGATGGTGACCGTCATAACCGCGAGTGGTTTACGGCGGTAGCTTACGCCATCACCCGTGAGGGTTTAGGACCGGCCAAGACCGCGCTCGACACACTTTGTTCCCGCGACTAGGCCTGACGCCTTTTGGTCTCCTCGATGGCCTGTTCGACAGTGATGTTTCCAACCTCCAGCCCAAGCCGCAGCGACGGATGTCCGGGATCTCCACGTCGATTCAAATCACGCGGCGTTACGCCAGCCTGATGGAAGGTGACGGCTTGCTCCGGCGTGATACCGCCGTCTTCGCCGCCCATCCACTCGATGATCAACTCCGGAGTGAGGCCATCGAACAGAGTTGTGGCCCAGTCTGAGGTAAGTTTTCTGGCCAGCGCCACTTCGTCCTGAAAGTAACCGCTAGGCGGAGGAGTCCCGTTCCAGTTGCGACGAGGGACCACACGCTCCCGCAAGATCAAGGCCGTTAAGCCGGTGATCGGCTCGCCCCGGTAGAACT
>JAVEES010000047.1 GCA_030840285.1 Pseudonocardiales bacterium | reverse complement strand
CAGCAGACCTTTGTGTTCGAAGAACAAGACCGGGTCCGGGTCGCGAATCGCTGCAGCCATCAATCCGAGCACGTCGAGCGGTGACGATGGAGCGACGATCTTGATGC
The DNA here is from genome assembly GCA_030840285.1 of Pseudonocardiales bacterium. Lineage (GTDB taxonomy): Bacteria > Actinomycetota > Actinomycetes > Mycobacteriales > Jatrophihabitantaceae > Jatrophihabitans_A. The sequence continues at coordinate 15,264 of JAVEES010000047.1, read as the reverse complement.
CCGGGACCGCCATGGCCCAGTTCTCGACGCTCTGCGAGTGTTGCGCACCGAATCGCACCGAGCCGCCGTTGCCGGAGCGGATGACGAGCGGGCAGTTGACCTGGCCGTCGGTCATGTACCGCGACTTGGCGATCTGGTTGACGACGATGTCCCAGCAGACCGCGAAGAAGTCGGCGAACATGATCTCAGCGATCGGGCGCAGGCCGGTCATGGCCGCACCCATCGCCGCACCCAGGATGGCCTGCTCCGAGATGGGGGTGTCCACGACGCGCGTGCTGCCGAACCGTTCGGACAGTCCGCCGGTCGTCTTGAACACCCCGCCGGCACCGCCGATGTCCTCGCCGATCAGCAGCACCCGCTCGTCTCGCGCCATCTCCTGGGCGATGCCGCGCGATACGGCCTCGCGGTAGCTCAGTTGCGCCATTGGGAACCTCCATCGGCCCACACGTCGGTGAATGCACTCATCACATCGGGCAGCCGCCCGTTCTTCGCCTCGTCGGTCGCCTGGTCGACGGCCTGGGCAACGCCGGCCCGGATTGCCTCCAGCTCGGTGTCTGAGACGCCGAGCCGCCCGAGGCGGTCGCGGTAGACCGTCAGTGGGTCATAGGCCATCCATGCCTGAACCTCAGCAGCCGGGCGGTACTTGCCGGGATCGGCGCGCGAGTGGCCGCCGTGCCGGTAGGTGACGGCCTCGACCAGTGAGGGGCCGCCACCGGAGCGCGCGAGTTCCAACGCCTCGGCCGCCGTCCGGTAGACGACGTCGACGTCGTTGCCGTCGATCTTGATGGCGGGCAGCCCGTAGGCCGCGGCCCGATCAGCCGCGGGCGAGGCGACCGCCGTGATGTCGCCGATCGAGGTGTACTCCATGTAGAGGTTGTTCTCGCAGACGAAGACCACCGGCAGCGAGAAGACGGCCGCGTAGTTCAGCGCCTCGTGGAACGCCCCGATGTTCGTCGTACCGTCACCGAAGAAGCAGACCGTGACCTGCCCGCTGCCGCGCACCTGCGCCGACCACGCGGCGCCGTTGGCCACGCACAGATGGGCCCCGATGATCGCGTAGCTGCCGAGCACCCCGTGCTCCACCGAGGTCAGGTGCATGGAACCGCCCTTGCCACCCATCAGACCGTTCTCGCGGCCCAGCAACTCGGCCAGCACCGGCGCCATCGGGACCCCGCGCGAGAGCGTGTGTGCGTGCCCCCGGTAGGTGGCGAAGGTGTAGTCGTCCTTGCGCATCGCGGCGCCGAAGCCCGCGCTGATCGCCTCCATGCCGAGCGAGAGGTGGCTGGTCCCTTTGACGAGCTGTTGCATGAACAGGTCATAGGCCCGCTTCTCGAACTGGCGAAGCTCCTCGAGCCGGCGGTAGAGCTCCAGGCGCAGCTCCGGCGCGATGTCGAGATCGTCCTGTGCCGTCGTAGCGGTGGGCGGCAGTACGACGGGGTGCGCGCCGTAGTCGTGCTGGTTTCGGATGGCGGTCACTGCTCGCCCCGTCCCCTCGCGGTGTTGAGGTGGGATTGGGATTCGCGCACGGCCGGCAGCGGTCCGCCGGTTGCGTAGTAGCGCTGTCCCGCGACGAGCAGATCCTCGGCCGGAAAACGGGTGATGACCTCGCAGCCGTCGGCTGTGACCACCAGCTCCTCCTCGATCCGAGCCGCCGACCAGCCGTCCTTGGCCGGCCAGTACGTCTCCAGGGCGAACACGTTGCCCTCCTGCAGCACCTCAGGGTGATCCAGCGAGGTGAGCCGGCTGAAGATCGGTTTCTCCCAGACGTTGATGCCCACCCCGTGGCCGTACTGCAGCGCGAAGGCGGCCTCCTCGTTGTCGAAGCCGAAGTCCTGTGCCTTGGGCCAGAGGGAGACGATGTCGGCCGTCGTGACGCCGGGCTTCACCGCGGCGAGCGAGACGTCCATGATCTCGCGGGCCCGGACGTAGGCGTCCCGCAGAGCCGGTGAGGCGCTGCCGACAGCGAAGGTCCGGTAGTAGCAGGTCTGGTAGCCCAGGTAGGTGTGGACGATGTCGAAGTACGCCGGGTCGCCCGGGCGCATCATGCGGTCGGAGTAGAGATGCGGGTGGGGGTTGCACCGCTCGCCGGATATGGCGTTGATACCCGATACGAACTCCGAGCCGTTGTCGTAGAGCAGCTTCGAGACCAGTCCGACGACCTCGTTCTCCCGCATGCCGGGCCGCAGCACGCGGTAGAGCTCCTCGTAGGCCATGTCGGCCAGGCCGCAGGCGTGGGTGAGCAGCGAGATCTCGTCCTTCGTCTTGACCCGCCGGGCTTCCAGGAACACCTGCTGGCCGTCCCGGACGTCGATACCGGCCTCGGTCAGCGCGCGGTGCACCGGCAACTCGATGAAGTCCACGCCGAGCGGCTCGTTCTCCATACCGTGCTTGCGAAGCTCCTCGATGACCTTCGCCGCGACGCTCTCGGCCCGGCCGGCGTCCGGGTGCAGGGCACCGCGCAGCGTCGAGATGCCGGCCCTGGAACGGGAGGTCCCGGGTACCGGTGTGCGAACGCCGGTCTCCTCGTCGACCACCTCGTCGCTCAGCCACGGGTTGTAGAGCTGGTGATGCTTGGCCGCCGAGCCGAAGTCCCAGATGATCGGCTCGGCACCACGGATCAGCAGTGCGAAGCGCACCAGCTTGTCGATGCCCCAGGTGCCGATGTGCGTCGCGGTCATGTAGCGGATGTTGTAGAAGTCGAAGGCCAGCACGGCGCCGAACTCCGACGCCTCGAGGTAGGACTTCAACCTGGCCAGCCGCTCACGGCGCAGCCGGTCCATGTCGATCCGAGCTTCCCAGTCGACGTTGGTGCTGCCGTAAGTTGCGATTCCCACGCTAGATCTCCCTATCTGAAGTCATAGTTCAGTCGTCCAGTCCCTGTTTTCGAGGACGTTCTTCACGGCGGCGAGGAACCGGGCCGCGGTGGCCCCGTCCATCGCCCGGTGATCCCAGCTCAAGGCCAGGTTGCCGACGTTGTGCACGGCAAGGACTTCACCGTCCTCGGTGCGGATCGGCACGACCCTGCGCACGATGGCATCCGTGGACAAAATCGCGACCTGGGGCTGGACGATGATGGGCGCCGTCAGGACCGAGCCTGCCGAGCCGTTGTTGGTGATCGTGAACGTACCGGGCGCGAATTGCTCCGCGGTCAGCGTCCCGCCGCGGGCACCCTGCGCAAGCGCGCTGACGTCCCGCGCGATCGCCGCCAGCCGCCGGTCGTGGGCGCCCTTGATCACCGGCACCACCAGGCCTCGTTCGCCGAGGTCGACGGCGATCCCGAGATCGACCGTCGGGTGCTGCACGATCGCCTCGCCCACCACCGAGGCGTTCAGCGCGGGGTGTTGCCGCAGGCTGTCGATCACGGCCCGGCAGATGAAGGGAAGGTAGCTGAGCGAGAATCCGTGCTCGTCCTTCCACTGCGCCTTGATCGCGTTCCGGACGCGATCGACATTGGTGTAATCGACCTCGACGACGCTCAACACATGCGCGCTCGTGCGCAACGATTCGAGCGTTCGCTCGGCGGTGATCCGCCGCACCCGCGACATCGGTGTCGCCCCCGCGGGGACGGCCTCGTCGGGTTTCTCGTCGGGTTCCCGGTGGTCGGGTGCGGTCGCTGTGGTTGAGCGCACCGAATCGAGGTGGGCATCGACGTCCCGCCCGGTGACCCGTCCGCCCGCGCCGGTGCCCAGGATCCCCGCAAGGTCCACGCTATGGTCGGCGGCCAGCCGGCGCACCCGCGGCGAGAGCAGCGCCCGACCGGCATGCCGCCCGCCGGACGCTGCCGGCACCGGCGCGTCACTCGAGATGCCGGCGATCACCGTCCCGACCGGGACCGTGTCACCTTCGGGAGTCAGCGGCCCGCTGAGGACGCCGTCCGCGGGCGAGACGATCTCGGTGTCCACCTTGTCGGTGGATACCTCGAGGACGGCCTCACCGACCTTCACCAGGTCACCGACCGCCTTCAGCCACAGGCTGATCGTCCCTTCCGTGACGGTCTCGCCGAGCTGCGGCATGGTGATGTCGACGCGGCCCATCAGAGCTCCGAGGTGATCAGCGGTGCGGGTTGCCACTGGCCGCCGATGCGAGCCTCGGCCAGTGCCTGCGTCTTGCGGGCCCGCTCGAACAGCGCGTCACGGTGCTCGGTGGCCAGCCGGACCGCACGCTTGGCGAGGTCACCGCTCAGCACCCCGTCGCGCTTGACGACGTTGCCGGCGACCAGCACCGTGTCGACCAGGCCGGGATGGGCGGCGTAGACGATCTGGCCGACCGGGTTGTTCAGCGGCGCCAGCGCCAGCGAGTCACCGCGCAGCATGAGCACATCGGCTTGCTTGCCCGGGGTCAGCGAGCCGACCTTGTCACCGAGGCCGCAGACCCGGGCACCGTCGACAGTGGCGAAGGACAGGACGTCGCGCGAAGTCAGCGACACGCAGGGGCGGTCGCTGGCCCCGGGCACCTGGTTGTCGATGGCGCGCTGGGTGGCCAGGGTCAGGCGCATCGTGCCGAACAGGTTGCCCCCGTTGGAGACACAGGTGTCGATGGACAGGCCGGGGCGGATGCCGACCTGCATCAGGCGTCCGGTCGCGGGCCAGCCGTGTCCCATCTGCATCTCGATGTCCGGCGCGATCGAGGCCATCCCGCCGGAGTCGGCGATCATCTGAAGTTCATCGTCGCCCACGGTGTTCAGGTGCACATAGGTGATGTCAGGGCCGAGCAGGCCGCGCTCGGCCATCCGTTGGATCGGCCGGCTGCGGCCCCACTCGCCGTCGCCGGCGTGCAGGGTGACAGCCAGACCGAGTTCGCGGGCCAGCGCCAGATCGCTCTCGGTGATGTCGAGGGTGGCGAACTGCGGGCCCCGCAACGCCATCTCCAACGTGACGAGCTGGTCGTCGGAGGAGAAGTACTGCTCGCGGACCCGGCGCACGTCCTGGTCATGCGGGACGATGCTGGGCACTTGATACATGTCCGCGCCGCCGCCGTGGGCGAACACAGCCCGCAGGCCGGAGTCGAACAGCGCGGCAACCGCGGCGTCGCAGTGCTGCGGGGTATTCACGTTGTGCGACCAGTCGAGCATCGTCGTGATGCCACTGTCCAGCGCCTCCACCGCGCCGACGAAGTTTCCCGCGTAGGTGTCCTCGGGCGTAAAGAACCCGCTCAGCCCGAGATGCAGCCCGGTCATGTACTGCCCGAGCGTCCAGTCGGCGGCGATGCCGCGCAGGAACGCCTGCCAGGTATGCCGGTGAGTGTCGACCAGGCCGGGCATGATGACCGCGCCGGTGCCGTCGATGATCTCGGCGTCGACGTCGCCGAGATCGGGCCCGACTGCCTCGATCGTGTCGCCCGAGATCAGGACATCGGCAAGGGCGAAGTCACCGAGCGCGTGGTCCATCGTGATGACGGTGCCGTTCTTGATCACGACTCTTCGTGGCTGCATGGATTCGGCCTCTTTCGGTATGCGGTGGGCTACTGCTGGGACGCGCGACGCACGTCGACGACGGACTTGCCCTTGAGCTGCCCTGCCGCAAGCGGCGCGAGCGCGTCGGCGACGAGGCGCTCGATGGGCACCTTCTGAGCCACGATCTCGGCAGCGAGCGGGCGGCGGGTGAGCAGGTCCACCGCCTTGGGCAGGTCACGGCGGCAGACGTGCGCGCTGGAGGTGATCAGATCGATCTCGGATACGACGGCCTGGCGGGAGTCGAACTCGACCGGCCGGCTCGGCAGCCCCACGCCGACGATCCGGCCGCCCCGGGCGACCGAGGCCATCGCCAGTCGCAATCCCGATGTCGATCCTGACGTCTCGAAGACGGTCGGGACTCCGGTGAAGGGCGTGCCGGGCTGCTCGGGCGTGCTGAGCTCGACCGTGGATGCGCCGAGCCGGACGGCCGCCTCCAGACGTTCGGGATCGAGATCGACGACACTCACCTTCGCGCCCAGATCAGCGGCGCAGGCGACCAGCAGGGCGCCGATGCCGCCCGCGCCGATCACGAGAATCTCTGAGCCCGGCCCGATGCCGGACCGGTCGAGTGCGTGCATGGCTATCGCGACCGGCTGTGCCAGCACGGCATCGCCGTCCGCACAGCCGTCGGGCACCGCCACGCACATCGCCGCCGGGACCGTGATCCGCTCGGCCATCCCGCCGTGGATGCTCAGGCCGTAGGTGAAGTACCGCTGGCACAGGTTGGTACGCCCTGCGGCGCAGGCGGCACAGTCGCCGCACCAGGCACCGGCACCGGCCACGACCCGCTGACCCACCGCCAACCCGGCGGTTGCCCCGGAGGCGAGGACGGTTCCCATGAATTCGTGCCCGATGACCGTCGGGCCGACATGGCCGGAGTTCGGGTGCCGCAGCGTCAAGGGCGTCATCGGCCCGCCGTGCGCCCACTCGTGCGCATCGGTGCCGCAGACCCCGCACAGGTGCACCGCAATCATGACCTGGTCAGGGCCCGGAGCGGCAGGCTCCGCGACGTCCTCGATCCGCAGGTCGCGCGCCGCGTGCAGCACGGCTGCGCGCATCACAGCGAGGCCTCGGAACGGTCGGCCAGTTCCCCGTCGGCCGCGGCGACCATCACCTCGGCTGCCTCGCGGTCGCCCCGGCCCTCGGCGCATACCTTGTGCAGCAGTTCACCGGCATAGCTACCGGCGACAGCGTTGCCATCGGCGCGCGCCACGGCATACGTGACGTCCTTGAGCAATTGGGCGGCACTGGCCCAGACCTCGGCAGGCGGGTCGAGCGCGAAGGGTGCACGGTACTTCAGCATCGGGGAGGCGATCACGCTGTCCAACATCACCCGCGAGGCGTCCCTGCGGTCTATGCCGAACTGCTCCGCCAACGCCAGGCCCTCACCCCAGGCGACGGCCTGGATGGCAACCTGCATGTTGATCGCGAGCTTGAGCACGAGCGCGCTGCCGTTGCGGACGTCGACGTGCTGCACCGACCGGCCGAGGATGTCGAGCACCGGCCGGGCGCGCTCCAGCGCGCTCGCCGGCCCACCGACCATGATCATCACCTGACCGGACTCGGCGGCGTCGAGGCTGCCCGACACCGGGGTATCCAGCATCGCTGCGCCGCGCTGGGCTACCTCAGCCGCGATCTGGGCGCTGACCTCGGGCTCGACGGTGCTCGCATCGGCCACGACCTGCCCGGCACGCAGGCCCGCGACGAAGCCGTCCGGTCCGAGGGCGACGGAACGCAGTGCCGGGCTGTCCCAGACCATGCAGATCAGCACGTCACAGCTCTCGGCTACCTCGCGGGGCGTCACGGCGAGCTTGGCGCCCGCCGCGAGCAGTCCCTCGGCCTTCGCCGGCGTGCGGTTGTAGACGGTGACCTGGTGGCCGGTGTCGAGCAGCCGCTGGGCGAAGCGTGACCCCATCGCTCCGGTGCCGATCACGCCGACGTTCAACAGTTGCGCCGCGTCATCCATGGCTGGCCTCCTCGGCCTGTCGGGCCTTGCTCCTGGCCAGGACCTGGTCCACCAGAGCCTGGCAGGATCCGAGGTATGACTCGGGCACCAGCAGGGTCTCGAGCTCGGCCCGGCTGATCCGGGCACTGATCGACTCGTCGTCCAGCAAGGTGTCGCGCAAGGTGCGCCCGGACTCCCATGCCTTCATCGCGGCGGTGTAGACGACTTCATGGGCCTCGGACTTTCCGAGCGTAGTCGCCAGGTGCATCATGGCTGCCTCGGACAGCATCAGGTCACCGAGCTGGTGCAGGTTTCGCTTGATGGCCTCGGGATGAACGATCAGCCCGTCCAGCAATTGGGTGGTCCGTTCGACCAGGCCCGCCGTCAGGATGAAGGTCTCGGGCACCACCGACCATTCGACGCCCCACATCGTCATGTCGCGCTCGTGCTCCTGGAGCATCGCGGCGAGCATGCCGGCCGGCGCCTGCCGGTTGAGGATGGCATTGGAGATCACGAACTCGGCGAACATCGGGTTTCGCTTGTGCGGCATGGTGCTGCTGCCGACCTTGCCCAGCAGGAAGGGCTCCTCGAGTTCGGCGACCTCGGTGCGCTGCAAGACCCGGATCTCGTTGGCGATCTTTCCGCAGGTCGCGGACAGCATCGACAGCACGCAGATCAGCTCGGTGAGATTGTCGCGGGCGGTGTGCCACGCGATATCCGGAGTGCCCAGCTCCAGGCGGTCCATCATCCGGCGGATCAGCTCGGGGCCGTGCGGTCCGAAGGACGCCATCGAGCCGACGGCTCCGCCGAGCTGGCCGACGAGGACCCGCGGCCGGACGTCGCTGACGCGTTCGAGGTGACGCTCGGCCTCGGCGAGCAGGACGGCGAACTTGAAACCCAGCGTGATCGGCAGGGCATGCTGGGCGTGGGTGCGCCCGACCATGGGCAGATCGCGGTAGCGCTCGGCCAGCCCGTACAGGGTGTCGATGAGGCGACGCAGGCCGCGCTCGGTGACATCGAGCGCGCTGCGGCACTGCAAGACCAGTCCGGTGTCGACGATGTCCTGGGTCGTGGCGCCGTAGTGCACCCAGGCGCCGGCCTCGCCGCAGTTCGCCGCGAGCACCCGGATCACCGGGACCAGGGGGTGCGCCGTGCGCTCGATCTCGGCTGCGATGGCATCGAAGTCCCACTCCGCGGAGACCGCGGCGGCCCGGACGGCGCGAGCGGCATCGACCGGGACGATGCCGAGGTCGGCCTGCGCTTCGGCGAGCGCGACCTCGGCATCGAGCCAGGCCTGCACGGTGGCGCGATCGCTGAAGATGCCGCGCACCTCGGGCGAGGCGAACAGCGAGCCGAGGACCCGTGAGTCGATGAGATGGGCGGGTGCAACTTCGGGAGCCATCACGCGCTCCTCCGTCCGGTCGTCATCTGTCCTGATACCTCTCCCGCGGCCGCCGGCCGCATTGCTGTGTTGGTCATATGCGATCGCGCACGTTGCGGTCTCGTCCGTAGAGCGCGGTGACGCAGACGATTACCGCGCCGAGCACGGCCTGCTGAGCCGCCGAGCTGAGCGACTGCCCGACGAGCAGGGTGGTGAGCTCGACGAGCGTCAGGGAACCGAGCACCGAGCGGAACACGCCGCCACGCCCGCCCAGCAGCGACGTGCCGCCGATGACGACGGCCGCGATGCTCTGGAACAGGTACGGATCGCCCACCGTGAACAACCCGGCCCCGGTGAATCCGGCCAGCAAGAAGCCGGCCAGACCGGCCAGCGCACCGCTGAGGCCGAAGCACAGCGCTGAGATGGTGCGCTCGCTGACCAGCATGAGCGCGGCAGCCTGCCGGTTCGCGCCCAGCATGAAGATCTGGCGCCCCGGCCGGCTTCGGAGGATGAACAGCTGGGCCAGCACGGCCAGCGCCAACCAGAGCACCACGACGGGTGCGACCGGCAGCGGCCCGGTGCTCGATGCAGCCGAGGTGAATCTGGTCAGCCACCCGGGGGCGCTGCCGGTCAGTGTGGCGTTCGTCCAGATCAGGACGGCCCCGCCGACCACCGAGCCGGTGGCCAGGGTGACGACAAGCGGCGGCAGATGCCACCGGCTGGTGACGAACCCGTTGACCGCGCCGACGGCCAAGCCGGTCGCGAGCACGACGGCGATGACCTCGACGGAGTTCATGCCTTCACCACTGAGCCGGGCACCGATGACGTTGCCGGCCCCGATCAGGGCAGGAACGGACAGGTCGATGCCGCCGATCAGGACCACGAAGGTCTGGCCGAGCGCCGCGATGCCCAGGAACGAGGCGATCACCAGCATTGCCTTGACGGAGTACGGCGCGGCGAAGCCGGGAACCGCCGCCCGTCCGACCAGGAAGACCGCGATCACGGTGAGGATCTGGATCGGTCCGCTGGTGAGGGTCCCCCGCACCCGGGGTGACACCTCGACCAGGTGGCGCAGCCGGGATGGAACGATGCTCGTGATCGCGGACATCAGGCCATTCCCACTTTCGCTCGGGCGGAGAGCCGGGTCGTGAGGGTCGCATTGGCACAGACCGCGGCCAGCAGCACGGCGCCGTAGACGACTTGGATCCAGAGCGAGGACACCTTGAGGCTCGAGAGCATGGTCTGGATCAGGAAGAGCGAGGTGGCCCCGAGCATCGGGCCGACCATGGTGCCCCGGCCGCCGATGAGTGGATTGCCGCCCAGCGCCACCGCGGCGACAGCGGCAAGCGCGTACTGCCTGCCGACCGTCGGGTCCCCCGAGCCGATCAGCACGCTGAGCCCGATGCCGGCCAGCGCGGCGAACACTCCACCGCTGGCGTAGGCCAGGCACAGCACCCGCGACACCCGGACACCAGAGGCGAACGCCGCCCGGTCATCGCTTCCGGTGGCCAGGATCGTCCCGACCGCACCGCGATGGCGAAGCACCCGCCAGATGGCCAGCGCGCCCACCACGAGCAGCAGCGAACGCGGCAGGTAGCCGCCGAGCCACGCGCCCGAGAGGTAGCTGACCCAGTGCGGCACGACGCCGACCGGCTGAGGCATCACGACAAGCGCGAGGCCGCTCAGGACCAGATAGGACCCCAGCGTGACCACCACCGGCTGCAGCCGCCCATAGGCGATCGCGATCCCGTTGACCAGGCCGGTTACGGCGCCGATCCCCAGCATGAGCGGCAGCGAAAGCCACACGCTGCCAAGACTGTGCGGCACCAGCACGCCGACCAGCACGACGTTGACGAAACCGAGCAGCGGGCCGACGGACAGGTCGATGCCGCCGCGGCCGGACATCACGGCCGGCACGCTGGCCATCGCGACGAGGACCGAGGGGACGAGCAGGTTCACGGTATTGGGAAGCTGGTGCCCGCTGAGCATCGTTGGTGACAGCCAGAGGTTCACCGCGAGGAGCAGGACGACCAGCGCAAGGACCACGGTGAGCGGTGAGCGGCGCAGTGCTGCGGGCAGGTGAGCCAAGCGATCCATCAGTGACCTCCCGCAGCGACGGCCGGCGAGCCGAAGTAGGCCGACACCAGCGACTCAGGGGTGACCGCGTCGCCAGCCAGCTCGGCCGACAGCGAACCGTCGTGGAAGACCAGGACGCGGTCCATCAGGTGGACCAGCTCGTCGACCTCGCTGGACAGCATGACGACGGCTGCCCCGGCGTCGGCCAGGCCGCGAAACACCTCGTAGAGCTCGTGCTTCGTCTTGAGGTCTACCCCGCGGGTCGGGTCGTTGAGCAGGATGACGCGCGGCTCGGCGGCCAGCCAGCGAGCGATGATCACCTTCTGCTGGTTACCCCCGCTGAGGCGTCCGATGGAGTCCTGCCGGCCCGGCGTGAAGTTGACCGTGCGCGCGTCCCGCTGGAAGCGCGACTTCGTCCGGCGCGGGCTGAGGACGCCCGCGAACCGGTCTCGCTGGAGCGTCGGCATGCTGTAGTTGTCGATGATCGGCAGCACGTCGGCCATCCCCTCGACCTTGCGGTCACGAGGCACGTAGACCACGCCCCGAGCCACGCCGCCGCGGTAGGTCGTCACGGCTGCCGGCTCCTCGTCGGCACGTCCCTTCGGGCCGGCCACATAGACCTGGCCCGCGTGCGGAACCTGCAATCCGGCCAGGCAGCGGATCAGCTCGTCCTGGCCGTGGCCCTCGAGCCCGGCAAGGCCGACGATCTCGCCCCGGCTGACGGTGGCGCTGAAAGGTTTGGTTCCCGGACGCAGGCTGACGCCCTCCAGCCGGACGGCCGAGGAGCCGTGGGCAAGCGTGCCGACCCGGCGCGCGCCGGACTCGACGTCGCGGCCGGAGATCAGCCGGATCAGTTCCCGGGCGTCGGCCTCGCCACGCCGGCGGACCCCGACGACCTGGCCGGTACGCAGGGCGACGAAGCGGTCGGCGATGGCCATCACCTCGTCCATGCGGTGGGAGATGAACAGGCAACCCATGCCGTCGGCAGCGCGCCTGCGCACCTGGTCGAACATCCGGTCGCGCAGCTCGACGTCCAGCGTCGAGGTCGATTCGTCAAGAACCAGCAGCTTCGGCTCGCGCAGCAGGGCACGCACGACGACGCAGATCTGCTGCTCCATCAAGGTCAGTTCGCCCAGTGGGCGATCGAGGTCGACGTCCTGGCCGGACAGCCCGAGCCAAGCCTGGCTCGCGAGCCGCCGGCGATCGGAAACAGCGCTGCGCGAGAGCACCGGGGAGCCGTGGCCGAGCCAGAGGTTGTCCAGCACCGAGCGGTCACGGGCGGCGAGGATCTCTTGGAACACCGTGACGATGCCCGCGGCGAGTGCCGCCCGTGGCGAGCGCAGCCGCACGGCCGCACCCTGCACCAGGATCTGGCCGTCGTCCGGGCTCAGCACGCCCGAAAGCAGTTTGACCAGCGTGCTCTTGCCCGAACCGTTCTCGCCGAGGAGCGCGACGACCTCGCCCGGCGCCACGCTCAGGCTTCCGTCGACGAGCGCCCGGGTGGCACCGAAACGCTTGCTGAGCCCGCGGACCTCGACGATCGCGGGCGGCGTGTTGGGCACGAGCGCCCCAGGGTCGGCCGTCTCGAGGATCGCATCGGGGATCTCACTATTGATCACAGTGCGCTCCTCTCCGCTTGATTTCCATAATTGGTGGAATCCTTTCCACGTTTCAAACCGTACCCGGCCGAGTTGCGTAAGGGAAGGCCTAATTTGTAAGCACAATCTGCTATCTGTGCACCTGTCCGCGCCGTGGCATCGATTCCATCGAACCAGCCACCGCCGCGATCAGCTCAGGTCGTCCCGCCGGGGCGCGAAGATCTCGATGGTCTCGGCGTCGGTGATCGCCCGCGTCTCATGCGGCAGCCAGGCAGGCAACCGCACCGCGTCACCGGCTTGGAGGGTCACGGTGCCGGGCTCGCTGCCACCCAGCGTGACAGCAAGGCTGCCCGCGACCACATGGATGTACTGCTCGTGTTCGTGCTCGTGCCTGGGCAGCACGGAACCTACCGCAAACCGAAGCCGCAGCACGGTGAAGCCGTCGGCCTGGCTCACGTGCCGCTGCACGCCGGGCAGCGCCTGCGGATACGGCTCGTCGCTGCCGCGATCGACCAGTGCGTCCGGCCCTGCCGCGCTCATGACGCGACGAAGTTCGCCAGGCCGCCGTCCACCGCAAGAAGCTGTCCGGTCACGTAGGAGGCCCGATCGGAGGCAAGGAACACGATGACGTCCGCTACTTCCTCCGGAACGGCCCAGCGGCCGAGCCGAACCTTCAGGCGGTCCTGGAAGTCGTGCATGAACTCCTCACCGGACAGGCCGAGCGGTTCGCCGAGCCGGCAGGCGTTCTCCTCCCACGCCTCGGTGCGGATGAGTCCAGGCGAGACCGCGTTGACGTTCACGCGGCGCGGTGCGAGCTCGTGTGCCAGGTAGCTGGTCATCGCCCCGATCGCGGCATTGGCCATTCCGCTGGCGGAGGAGTTCGGAAGCAGGGAACGGCCGGATACCCCGGAGATGTTGACGATCCGGCCGGTTCCGTCCTGCGGCAAGTGCGGCGCAACGGCCCTGGCGACCCGCAACATCCCCATCGTCTTGGTGTCGAAGGTGGCCATCCACTTGGTGTCAGCCGAACCGAGGATCGGGGCGCCCTGCAGGATGGGTCCGGCATTGTTCACCAGGACGTGGATGGGCCGGCTTCCTCCCGAACTCACCTCCTCGATGGCAGCGTCCACCGAATCCTGGTCGGTCACGTCCAGGCGAACGCCGCAGACCCGGTCTGCGCCGGCGGATTCAGCGAGCTTGGCGACCGCGGAGTCGAGGTCGGCCCGGTTGCGGGCGGCGATCACCACGCGGGCCCCTTCGCCCAGCATCCGTTCGGCGGTGGCAAGGCCGATGCCCCGCGAACCTCCGGTGACCACGACGGTGCGGTCCTGCAGACCGGTCAGCATGAGGCAACTTCCTTACGAGATAGGCGTTTTATCGGCAGGTCAGATCGGGTCACCCTCACCACGAGCCGGACGGCTGCCAGCCGCCACCCAGGCACGCGCCTTCGGTATGGCTGACGAGGTAGTCGCGAGAGGACTCGGCGAGTTGGCGGACCAGCTTGGTATCGGCGCCGGTGAGCACGCCGTCGCGCTTCACCACCCGTCCGGCGACAAAGATGGTGTCGATGTTGGAGGTGTTCGCCGCCAGGGCCACCGATGCGACCGGGTTGTTGACGGGCAGCATGTTGAGCCGGTCGGTGCGGATCAGCAGCAGATCGGCATCCTTGCCCGGCGTGATCGAACCGGTGCGATGCTCCAGGCGCAGCGCACGCGCGCCCTCGATCGTCGCGAACTCCAGCACGTCGCGAGCGGTGATCGAAAGCGTCTCGGGTTTGCCTCCGGCGCGGATCACGGCGTCGTTGTCCAGGGCCCGCTGCATCGCCAGGGTCGCGCGCATCGCGGTGAACATGTCACCGCCGATGCCGGTACAGACGTCGATCGACAGCGACGGGCGCACGCCGGCCACGACCAGGCGCCCGGTCGGGGGGTAGCCGTGGCCCATATGCATTTCGACCTCGGTCGCCACCGAGGCGGTACCGCCCGAGTCGGCGATCATCGCCAGCTCGTCGTCGTGCAGGCGGCTGCAGTGCACGTAGGTGGTGTCGGGACCGAGGATCCCTCGCGCGGCAAGCTGCGCGACGGGACGGTCGGCGAATCCGGCGACCCCGATGTGCACGGTGATCGGCACGTCCAGCTCGCGGGCGGTGGCCCAGTCATCGACGGAGCGGTCCACGGTGCCGAAGTCGGGACCGCGCAGGGCGGCCGCGAGCGTGAGACGCCCGTCGCCGGGCAGCGTGGACTCGGCCAGCCGGCGCAGGTCAGACCAGTCCGCGCGGCTGTCCCCGTCGAACCAGATCGGAGCGCCGTTGCCATAGGCGTAAACGGCGCGCATGCCCGATTCCACCAATGCGGCAACGGCGGCGTCGGTGTGCTCGGGCGTCATGATGGCGCAGTGCGACCAGTCCAGGATCGTCGTGATCCCGTGATCCAGCGCCTCGAGCGCGCCGAGCAGGTTGCCCGCGTAGACGTCCTCGGGGCGGTAGACCGGCGCCAATCCGCCCAGGACGCCGACCAGGTACTGCGACAACGTCCAGTCCGCGGCGATGTTGCGCATCGCCGTCTGCCACAGATGCCGGTGGGTGTCGATGAATCCGGGAACGACGATACGGTCGGTCCCGTCCAGCACGTCGGCGTCAGCAGCTGACAATCCCGGTGCGACAGCGGTGATCACGCCATCCTCGATGAGGACGTCGCAACCGGCGACGTCACCGATCGAGGGGTCCATGGACAGCACCCACGCGGCGCCTTTGACGAGGGTCTTGGTCGGCATCTGCATCCCTTCGATGAAGTGAGGTGAACCGTCGGCCGGC
>JAVEES010000036.1 GCA_030840285.1 Pseudonocardiales bacterium | reverse complement strand
TGTTCTCCCTCTACGACACGCTGTTCAACCTGGTGTTCGTCTCAGCGGCGGTGGTGACCGCGATATTGCTGCCCGAGACCGGCAAGTCCACGATCGCGGTCCTGGTGATCGGTGTCGCCTACATCGTCATCGGCGCGCTCTACTACGCCAGTCACGATCCCGAGGAGCAAGCCGAACTTCGCCAGCTACAGGCCCCCGCCACCCCCTGATCCCTCCCCTGATCCCTCCCCGAAATTCCCCTCGATCCGTCCCCCAGATTCGTTGATCAACTCGCGTTTAGCGCTGCGATAGCGACGAGAAACGCGAGTTGATCACGGAACGGGCGGGAGCGAGGAACGGGCGGGCGGGCAGGGCGGGCGCGCCGGGCAGGACGGGCAGGAACGGGCGGAACGGGCCGGGCGGAAGTCAGCGGGTGGCCCACCAGGCACGCAACTCGTCCACGGCCGCGTCATGGCCGAGCGGCCCGCGCTCCATCCGCAGCTCGAGCAGGTGCCGGTACGCCTCTCCGACCGCGGGACCGGGCGGGATCCCGAGGATCGCCATGATCTCCGTCCCGTCCAGGTCCGGACGGATCGCATCCAGCTCCTCCTGCTCGCGCAACCTGGCGATCCGCTCTTCCAGGTGGTCATAGGTGGCCGCGAGCGTCGCCGCCTTGCGCTTGTTACGCGTGGTGGTATCCGAGCGGACGAGTTTGTGCAGGCGATCGAGCAACGGCCCCGCATCGGTGACATATCGCCGCACCGCGGAATCGGTCCACTCACCTCGTCCGTAGCCGTAGAACCGCAGATGCAGGAACACCAACCGTGACACGTCCTCGATGACGTCCTTGGGAAATTTCAGTTGCCGCAGCCGCTTGCGAGCCAGCTTCGCCCCGACCACCTCGTGGTGGTGAAAGGTCACGGCGGGGCCCTCACCGCCGGCCGGTGAGAACCGTCGGGTCGCGGGCTTGCCGATGTCGTGCAGCAACGCCGCCCAGCGCAGGATCAGGTCGGGCTCTGCCTGCGGGTCCGCACGCTTCTCCAGATCGATGGCCTGATCGAGCACCTGCAGCGAGTGGGCGTAGACGTCCTTGTGCTGGCCGTGCTCGTCGGTCGTCATGCGCAGGGCCGCGAGTTCGGGCAGCACCACGTCGGCGAGCCCGGTATCGACGAGAACCTCCAGGCCACGGCGCGGGTAGCTGCCCAGCATCAGCTTGTTGAGTTCGGTCTGCACCCGTTCTGCCGTGATCCGGCCGAGTTCGGGAGCAAGCTTGCGCATCGCGGCCAGTACGTCCTCGGCGATCTGCACACCGAGCTGCGAGACGAAGCGCGCCGCTCGCAGCATCCTCAGCGGATCGTCGGCGAAGGACTCCTCAGGGGTTGCCGGGGTCCTCAGCACCCCTCGCGCCAGGTCGGCCAGCCCGCCGTAGGGGTCGTGGAAGGACCGGTCCAGGACGGACACCGCCATGGCGTTCATGGTGAAGTCGCGCCGGCGCAGGTCATCGCTGATGCTCTGCCCGAAGGCGACGATCGGGTTGCGGCTCACCCGGTCGTAGCGATCCGCCCGAAAGGTGGTGATCTCGCAGGGCTGGCCATCGATCGACACTCCGACGGTGCCGTAGTCGATGCCGGTGGTCCACACCGCGCCCGCGATCGGCTCGACGAGCTCGAGCACCTGCTCGGGCCGGGCATCGGTCGTGAAGTCCAGATCGGTGACGGGCCTGGCCATCAACGCATCCCGGACCGGCCCGCCGACCAGGTAGAGCTGGTGGCCCGCCGTGGCGAGAACCTCCGCCAGGCGGACCGCCGGCGCTGAGATCGGCACCAGATCGGCCGGATTCGTCACGACGAGTGCTCCGCTGTACGACGGTAGGTACGACGGTGCCGCCGATGCGGGGCATGAAGACGCGGGACATGAACAGGCTCGGCGGTCACGTCCGGGAAGCCTACTGACCCGCTGGGTAGCATCGGAGCATGTCCCGTGCGTCGACCACCCGGCGCCCGCGGCTCCCGCGCGTCGATGAGACCAGCGCCGGCGGCTTGGTGCTCGACCTTTCCAGCGCCGTTCCGGCCGGTGCCCTCATCGGCCGGACGAACCGCCGCGGGCAACTCTTGTGGTCGCTGCCCAAGGGACATATCGAACAAGGCGAGACAGCCGAGCAGGCCGCAGTCCGTGAGGTGGCTGAAGAGACCGGGATCCAGGGCAGCATCCTCGGCGAGCTCGGGACGATCGACTTCTGGTTCGTCGCCGAAGGCCGGCGCATCCACAAGACGGTGCACCATTTCCTGATGCGGGCTACCGGCGGTGAACTCTCGGATTCCGATATCGAGGTGACCGAGGTCGCGTGGGTGCCGCTGCCCGACATCCCCGCCCGGCTGGCCTACTCCGACGAGCGCGATCTGCTGGTGGTGGCCAGCGAGATGCTGGCGGCAGGCCGGTGACCCGACCGCGAACCTCCAGAGGGGTACGGCGGACCTTCAGGGCAACAGTCCGGCCAGCCGCGCTGCTCGCCGCCGCCGCCCTAGCGGGTCTGGCAACGATCGCGCTGCCGACCGCAACCCCGTTGAGCCGCATGAACCCGGCGGCCGCTCAGACCTCGCCCGCGGTCAGCGTCACCCTGCTCGCGATGACGCCACGGGTGCCGGACCCCGCGAAACTGACCCAGAAGGTGACCTTCACCGCGACCGTCTCGAATAACAGCGACACGGCCTACTCCGACTTCACGGTGGGCCTCGAACGCGGTGAGCCGATCAGCCGACAGGCCGATCTGGACAAGGCGATCGACACCCCGCCGACCACGAACAACCTCAGTTCGTCCAATGATGTCGACCAGAAGCGGCCGCTACCGGCCCATACCAGCGTCACGGTCCGCTACGAGACGAACCCCGATTCCGAGCACATGTGCCTGTGCGCCACCAGCGTCTACCCGTTCGCGCTGGTGATCCGTGCGCAGGGCGGCAGCGCCGACTCCTTCCAGGAGGTCGGGAGGACCCAGATTCTGGTCCCGTCCTTCCAGACCACGCCCAAGCCCGTCCGGGTGAGCTGGATCTGGCCGCTGATCGACCGGCCACACCGCTCGTCCAGCGACACGGTCTTCAGCGACGACGAGCTGGCCGCCTCCGTGTCGGGTGGCCGTCTCGATCGCGCACTCCAGGTCCCTGAACGGACTGCCGGCAAGGTCCGGATGACCCTGCTCATCGATCCCGAACTGCTGGACAGCCTCGCGATCATGGCGCGGCCGGAGGGTTACTCCTACCGGCTCAACGGTAAGACGATGGCCGGGCAGGGGGGCCTGGCGGCCAAGCAGTGGCTTGCCCGGTTGCGGGCGCTGGTGGGCAGGGAGGACATCGAGCTCACCGGTTATGCCGATCCGGACGTGAACGCCGCGACCCGGGCGGGCATGCCGATCTCCAGCGCTCTGGACCCGCAGGTGCAATCGCGCATCTCCAGCGCGGTCGGCACGTTCGGCAACGAGCTGAGCTGGCCCGCCGGCAACGCCCTGACGAGCCGGGCGCTCGATGCCGTCATCGGAGCCGGCGCGTCGACCGTGGTCCTGAGCGATGCCGCGCTGCCCGGCCAGAACAGCAGCGAGCCACGTCCAGACGCCATCTCGCCACTACCCTCAGCCAATGGCAACGCGCTGGCGCTGGTGACCGATTCGGGTATGGAACGGACCGTGGGCAACATCCTGCGGCTCGGTTCGCTGCCCGCCCAGTCCCAGCAGGTACTGCTGAGCCAGTTGGCGATCCGGGCGGTAGCCGACGGCCAGAATTCGCACTATGCCGTCCTCACGCCGGACCGCTATGTCGACACCAACCCCTCGGTGGCCAGCGCCACGATCCTGGCCACGGTCGGCACCGTGTGGTCGCGCAGCCTGGACGTGCCCACCGCGCTCAGCACCGTCCGGCCGGTCGATCGTGGTCCGCTGCAGACCGGCGCGGAATCACCCTCCGCTGAGGTCAGCGCCACTCAGATGTCGAGGCTGGTGCAGATCGAAAGCCAGGTGCGCTCCATGCGCGAGGCGCTGCAGAGCAACGCGGCGGCCGCTCTGCTCGGTGGTTTCAGCTCCGGTATCCAGCGCGCGCAGTCCTCGGCGTGGCGCTCGGACCGCCTGCGCGGGCAGACGATCACCGACGAGCTCTCGGCCGCGATCAGCAGCCGGCTCGCCTCGGTCTCACTGGTAAAACCAGCGGGTGGCACCTACGGCCTATCCTCCTCGAATTCGCCGATCGTGGTCACCGTCGAGAACAAGCTCAGCCAGGACGTCACGGTCGAGGTCTCGGTGCGCGGCGTCACGGGCGTGATCGGATTTCGCGCGGAGCCCGTCCAGGAGACCATCCCCGCTCAGGGCCGCAAGACGATCCAGGTCCAGACGCATACCGAGCGGGTCGGCCAGTTCAAGGCCATTGCCGAGCTCACCACGCCGGACGGGCAGGCGCTCGGCACGCCGATCCAGCTCAACCTTCGGGCCACGGCGCTGGGCGGCATCACCAAGACGATCACCATCGTGGCAGCGTCCGTACTGGTTCTGGCACTACTGCGCCGCGTGGTGCTGCGAATCCGGCATCATCGCCGTCAGCAGGTGAGCAAGTGAGCATCCAACCTTGCCTTTGGGCGTCCCGAAATCGCCGAAACAGCCCTCCAGCGGCTATTTCCAGACGCCCAAAGCTGAGGAGCGGAGCGTGAGCAGGCCACCGGACGAAACCGGGGGACCGCCACCGACGCGGACCTGGTCGCAGAGCGACGTCTCGCCGCCGAGCGACACAGCAACTGCCAGCGCCTCGGACGCGACGTCGGAGGGCTGGAGCAGCCCGCGGATCTACGGCAGCCCGATGCCGGTACCCGGTGACGCGTCGCTGTTGGCGGTGGCGACCGCCCAGGACGCCAATGCCGCATCGGATTCTTGGGGCACGCCGACCTACCACGGCCCCCGCCGCCACCGGCCGAAGTCCGAGACGACGCCAGCGGCCGAGGTCATCGCGGCCAGCGCACCGAACCTCACCGAACCAGCAGAGGCCGGGGGAGCCGCACCGGCGGAGGCCACCGGAGCAGAACCGGCGGAGGGCGCCGGAGCCGAAGCACCCGCCGAGGAGGCCCAGCCAAGCCTGATGGCGTCCTCCCGCACGATGGCGATCGCGAGCCTGGCAAGCCGGGCGACGGGTTTCATCCGCAACAGCGCGATCGCTGCGGCGGTCGGGGCCGGCGCGTACAGCGTGGGCGATGCCTACGGCCTGGCGAACACGCTGCCCAACATGGTCTATGAGTTGTTGCTCGGTGGCGTGCTCACGAGCGTGATCATCCCGGTACTGGTCAAGGCGCAACAGGACGACCGGGACCGGGGCCTTGCCTACACCCAGCGACTGCTCTCGATCGCGACCGCGGGGCTGGCCACCGCCACCCTGCTCGCGGTGCTGGCCGCACCGCTGCTGATCGGCATCTTCGGTGGGCCACCGCAGTACCAGTCGGTCGCGGCCCTCTGGGCCACCCTGCTGCTGCCCGAGATCTTCTTCTACGGCATCGGGGCGATGTTCGCCGCGGTGCTGAACTCCCGCCACGTCTACGGCTGGCCGGCCTGGGCCCCGGTCATGAACAACCTCATCACGATCGCCGCTGCCGCCCTGTTCGCTCTCGTCCCGGGCCCGAAGAACCTGAGCACCGGCACCATCACCAACACCCAGATCCTGGTGCTCGGCATCGGCACGACGCTCGGGATCGTCGCCCAGGCCCTGATCCTGCTGGTGCCGTTGCGGCGGGCGGGCTTCACCTGGAAGTGGCGCTTCCGCGCGTCAGAGAACGAGGCCGGGCGAATGGCCGAGTTCCGCACCCTCACGCTATGGGTGCTGGGCTACGTGGTCATCAGCCAGATCGGCGTGATCGCGATCAACCGGGTCGCGGTGTCCCACGGTGCCGTCCAGATCTTCGCCAATGCCGACCTGCTCTTCCAGGTGCCCTACGGCATCCTCGGAGTCTCGCTGCTGACCGCGCTGATGCCCCGGATGAGCCGCGCCGCAGCCCGCGGCGAGACGTCGGAGGTGCTCGCGGATCTGAGGCTGGGAACCCGGCTATCGGCGGTCGCGCTGATTCCGATCACCGCCGGCCTGATCGCGCTGGGGCCAGCCTTCACCAGCGTGATCCTGCTGGGACGGTTCAGCCAGGACAACGCCCGCCTGACCGGGTACGCGCTCGCGGCCGGCGCATTCGGCCTGCTGCCATTCGCACTGGTGATGTTGCAGCAGCGCGTTTTCTACGCGATGCGCGATGCCCGCACGCCGACGTTCATCAACCTCGCGATGGTCGGCACCAAGGTGGTGCTGGTCGGTCTGGCAACGCTGATGCTGGACGGCAAGGCCGTCATCGTGGCGCTGACGGTCTCGACGTCGCTCTCTTATGTCGCGGGCTGTGTCGTCGGCAACCTGCTGCTCGAGCGCCGCTTCGGGAGCCTGGGCTTCGCGCCGGTGCTGCGAACGGTCGGACTGATCTCGGCGGCATCCGCGGCCGGCGCGCTGATCACGCTGATCGTGGTGCTGCTCGGCAATGCGGTGCTCGGCGTGGGCCGACTGTCCGGGCTGCTGGAACTCATCGTGGGAGGTCCGCTGGGGCTGGCGGTAATGGGAGCCATAGCCGTCCGGATGAACCTTCCAGAAGTCGAGGAAATCCTCTCGGCAGTACGCCGCAGCCGCCCGACGCGGGCCGCCGGAACGGAATAGCGCACGTCCTAGACTCGTTCTACGAGCACCGCCTCAGCGGGCGGCAACACACTCTGATATCGAGGTACTGGTGAGCGAGAACCATCGCAAGGTGATCATCGTAGGGTCCGGTCCGGCGGGCTATACGGCCGCGCTGTACAGCGCTCGTGCGGATCTGCACCCCTTGGTCTTCGAAGGCAGCCAGTACGGCGGCGCGCTGATGACCACCACGGAGGTCGAGAACTTTCCGGGCTTCCCGCAGGGCATCATGGGCCCGGAGTTGATGAGTGACATCCGCACCCAGGCCGAGCGATTCGGTGCCGAACTGGTCACCGACGACGTCGTCTCGCTGGACCTGGCCGGTGAGGTGAAGACCGTCCGGACGCTGTCGGGCGAATACACCGCGGACGCGGTCATCCTGGCGATGGGCTCGGCGTACAAGAAGCTGGGTCTGGCGCGCGAGGACGAACTGTCCGGACACGGCGTCTCGTGGTGTGCGACCTGTGACGGCTTCTTCTTCCGCAACCAGCACATCGTGGTGGTCGGCGGCGGTGACACGGCGATGGAGGAAGCAACCTTCCTCACCCGGTTCGCCGACACGGTCACCATCGTGCACCGTCGCGACAGCCTGCGGGCCAGCAGCATCATGGCCGAACGCGCCCATTCCAACCCGAAGATCCGCTTCGCGTGGAACACCGAAGTCGCCGCAATTCACGGCGAGACCAAGGTGAGCGGCCTGACCCTGCGCGACACCGTGACCGGCGAGACCCGCGAACTCGAGGCCACCGGCCTCTTCATCGCGGTCGGCCACGAGCCGCGCTCGGAACTGGTGCGCGGCCAGATTGATCTCGATGACGAGGGCTACATCCTCGTCGAGAGCCCGACCACCCAAACGAACCTTTCGGGTGTGTTCGCCGCCGGCGATGTCGTAGACCACGTCTACCGTCAAGCCATCACCGCTGCGGGAACGGGCTGCCAGGCCGCACTCGACGCGGAGAGGTTTCTTGCGGCGCTGGACTACGTGCACGATCCGGCGTTAGCGGCGCTGGAGGCCTGAACCGGCCAAGGCCGCACAAGCAGGTGCGGCGCCCGCGGCCGGACGTAGAACACCGGCCGTGCCTGGGAAGGGTTTGAGCCCTTCAAGCGTTAACTACACAGCAACAGACGAACCCACAGTTTCAGGAGCTGCTCTCATGGGCCAGAACACCACCGCCGTAACCGACGCGAGCTTCGCCGCCGACGTACTGCAGTCCGACGTACCGGTGCTCGTTGATTTCTGGGCTGAATGGTGCGGCCCGTGCCGCCTGGTCGGCCCCGTCCTCGAAGAGATCGCAGGCGAGCACGCGGACAAGATCAAGGTCGTCAAGCTGAACATCGACGAGAACCCCGGTGTCGCCCGCGACTACCAGATCATGTCGATCCCGACCATGTCGGTGTTCAAGGGCGGCGAGGTCGTGAAGTCGATCGTCGGCGCGAAGCCGAAGGCGGCGCTTCTCAACGACCTGAAGGACTACCTCGGCTGATCGATACCGCCGAGAACGGCTACAACTGGGCAACGGGCGTGACGCTTACCTGAGGTCACACCGACCCTACATACGGCATTACAACACGGGACGGCGGCCACACTCGCTAGGGTGCGAGGGTCGCCGTTTCGTGCTGTTCAGCCCGCAACGGCGGCCGGACACCGAGCACTGTCAGGGTGTCCAAATCGTTGTCGGACGGGTTCAAGTGATCTCGCCGGTAGCGGTTTCAGTAAGGCACAATGGGGTGCTGGCTTCAACATGCGGTGGCCGGAGCGGCCGAGCGGGGTAAGAGAGAACAGAGGGATACATGCAGGTCTTCCGGCTCGGTGACCGTGACCGCGGTGTGGCCGAGATACGCCGGATCCTGGCTTCCCTCGGTTTGCTGGCCAATACCGATCCCGCCACCGGTGACCTGGTGGACTCCTCCGCCGAACTCGCCATCCGGGCGTTTCAGCAGCGCCGTGGCCTCACCATCGACGGCCTGGTGGGGCCCGAGACCTGGCAGGCCCTGTTGTCCGCCAAGTGGCGGCTGGGTGACCGGGTGCTCGCGCACAACGCCGGCTATCAGCTTGTCGGCGACGACGTGACCGAACTGCAGCGCCAGTTGCTCGAGATCGGCTACAACGCCGGCCGCCTGGACGGCCGCTTCGGAGCATCGACGGCGGCCGCGCTGCGGTCCTTCCAATCCGAGATCGGCCTGATTCCCGACGGAATCTGCGGGCCGCAGACCTTGCGTGCCCTCAAGCAGATCGAAGCCCGTCGGGTACGTGGCGGCGCTCCCCAATTACTGCGCGACCTGATGGCGGTGGCCGATGCCGGACCGAGCCTGCTCGGCAAGCGGATCGTGATCGACCCCGGCCACGGCGGCGATGATCCGGGCGTCAATTGTGACGGAATCACCGAGGCCGACATCGTCTTCGATCTTGCCGCCAGGGTTGAGGGCCGGCTGGCTGCGCTGGGGGTGACAGCCGCGCTCACCCGTGGCCGGTCGGTCGGGCCCGACGACACGATCCGTGCCGAGTTCGCGAACGCCCAGGCGGCCGATCTGGTGCTTTCGCTGCATATTGATGCCTCACCGAGCCCCAAGGCCAACGGCGTCGCAACGTACTACTACGGCGCCGGTGAGGTGTCGTCCTCGATCGGTGAGCGGTTCGCGGACCTGGTTCAGCGCGAGGTGGTGGCACGCACGGGAATGCTGGACGGCAGGACGCACCCCAAATCGTGGACGATGCTGCTCCGCACGGCGATGCCGACGGTCCGGCTGGAGCTCGGTTACCTGTCCTCACCGCTCGACCTGCCCCGGCTGGTAGACCCCGGCTTCCGCGATCTCGTCGCCGAGGGCCTGTTGGCCGCGATCCAGCGGCTCTACCTGCCGCGCGAGCAGGATCCACCGACGGGCGTGCTCAGGCTCCCCGCCTTCGCCCACTGATCCGAGGGGTCAGTCGAACACCACCAGCGTCCGGGCGCCCTCGCCGCGATACATCCGCTCGAATGCGCTCTCGACGTCATCCAGCTCCACCCTATGGCTGATCAACGCACCCAGGTCCAGCTGCTTGCTCAGCGCCAGTTCGGCCAGCTGCGGCACATCGACGTCCGGATCGGCCGAGCCGTACACCGAGGACCGCAGGGTCCGCGCGTAGTGAAAGATCTCCAGCGCCGACAGCTGCACCTGATCGTCCGCGCCACCCATGCCGACCACGATGCAGCTGCCGCCACGCCTGGCCGATTGCCACGCGTCCCGGATGGTGGCGCTGCGCCCGACGCATTCGAATGAGTGCTCGACGCCGCGTCCCTCGGTAAGTGCCCTGATCTGGCGCGTCGTAGTGGCCGATGACGCTATGAAATGGGTGGCGCCGGCGGCGATCGCGAGCGGTTGCTTGCCGGTCGAGCGGTCTACCGCGATCACCGGATCGGCACCGACCAGCCGGGAGGCCTCCACCACAGCGAGTCCGACGCCGCCAAGCCCGATCACGGCGACCGAATCCCCGGGCTGGACCGCCGCGGTATGCCGGACGGCCCCGAAACCGGTCAGCACCGCGCAGCCGATCAACGCGGCCTCAGCCAGCGGGACCTCTTTGGCGATCGAGATGACGGCCCGCTCGTCGACGAGGACCTCCTCGGCGAAGGCGCCGATGCCGAGGGTGAGGTTGGTCGGGGTGCCATCGCTCAGCTGTCCGCCCGGACGTGATGCCACCCCGGCGTTCTGCTGGCAGAGCCACGGTTCGCCCTTGCGGCAGAACCAGCACACGCGGCAGGGTGGCGACCAGTTGAGGACCACGTGGTCACCCACCGCCACCCGGGTCACCGCGGGCCCGACCTCGGCGACCACTCCCGAAGCCTCGTGGCCCAGCACCAGCGGGAAGGACGGCGATACCGTGCCATTCACCATCGAAAGGTCCGAATGACACACCCCAGCGGCCCGGACGGCTACCCGTACCTGGTTCGGCCCGGTCTCGCCGAGCACGATGTCGACGACCTCGAGGTCCTCTTTCGGACCACGTGACAGCAGCGCCTTGGTCATCGATTCCCCTCGCCTTCCAAGGCGCGGCTCAACCGACCGGGGTCAGCGAACGCCCGACGTTGGTGCCAAAGATCCGCTCCAGGGCGTACTCGACGTCGTAGCGCCAGGTCACGGTCGACTTCAGTTCCATCCGCAGCCGCGGGTAGAACGGGTGCTGCCGGACTGTCTTGAAGCCGACCGAACGCAGGTAGTCGGCTGGCATCAGGCAAGCGCCCTCGGCATATCCGGGGGTGCCCTCCTGCGGCTCCGTACCGCTGCCGGAGCGCCCGTAGGACCCAGGACCGGCCCATCCGAAGGCCTCGATGGCCTTCACGCCGCGGGGAACCAGTTCAGCGGCGACGGCCTGCGCAAGCATCCGTCCGACGCCTGCCGAGGTCCACTCGGGCAGCACCCGGACGTTCATCAACAGGACGGCGTCACCGGATACCGGCGAGGTCGGGAAGGACAGCGATCGGGGGACGAAGCCCGGCGGGGCGAACAGCGCGTAACCGGCCGGGACTCCGGCGACGTAGGCGATCTTGCCGCAGCTGCCCCAGTCCAGCAGCGTCGCGGACACCCACGCCTCCTTGGCCAGCCCTACCTCATCAGGCGGAAGTTGCTGGTTCGCGGCGATCGGGCCGAGTTCCCAGAACAGGCAGTTACGGCACGGGCTCGGCAGGTCGTCGAGGTTGTCCAGCGTGAGCGGAACGATTCGTCTCGATGCCGGCATGGGCTCTAGCTAAGCCGAAGGGGGTCGTAACTGTCCAGGAAGGAACCGAGCCGGCCGATCGCCTCGGTCAGGTCCTCGGTATGCGGCAGGGTGACGATCCGCAGGTGGTCCGGCGTCGGCCAGTTGAAGCCCGTGCCCTGCACCACCAGCACCTGATGCTCGGTGAGGAAGTCCAGCACGAACTGCTGGTCGTCCTTGATCGGGTAGACGTCCGGATCCAGCCGCGGGAAGACGTAGAGCGCACCCTTGGGCTTCACGCAGGAGACGCCCGGGATGGCGTTGAGGGCAGCTACCGCGGCGTCACGCTGTTCCACCAACCGTCCGCCCGGCAGGACGAGGTCGCTGATGCTCTGCCGGCCACCGAGCGCGGTCTGGATCGCGTGCTGCGAAGGGACGTTGGCGCACAGGCGAAGGTTCGCCATGACGGACAGGCCTTCGAGGTAGTTCGTGGCGTTGCGCTTGGGACCGTGGACCAGCAACCAGCCAGAACGGAATCCGGCAAGCCGGTAGGCCTTCGACAATCCGTTGTAGGTCAGGGTGAACAGGTCCGGCGCGACCGAGGCGAAGGGGATGTGCTCGGCATCGTCATAGAGGATCTTGTCGTAGATCTCATCCGCCATCACGACCAGCCGGTGCCGCCTGGCCAGCTCGGCGATGCCCTCCAGGGTGGCCCGCGGGTAGACCGCGCCGGTGGGGTTGTTGGGGTTGATGACGACGATCGCCTTGGTTCGCACGGTGATCTTGGCTGCC
Organism: Pseudonocardiales bacterium; assembly: GCA_030840285.1. GTDB lineage: Bacteria > Actinomycetota > Actinomycetes > Mycobacteriales > Jatrophihabitantaceae > Jatrophihabitans_A. The sequence continues at coordinate 9,438 of JAVEES010000036.1, read as the reverse complement.
ATGTCGTCCAGGTCTGGCAACCAGCCCTCGGACTCGTCGCACAGGTAGTGCACGGCGGTACCGCCGGAAAGCGACGTCGCGGCCGTCCACAGCGGGAAATCGGGCGCCGGCACCAGGACCTCGTCACCGTCGTCCAGCATCGCCTGCAACGACATCATGATGAGTTCGCTGACGCCGTTGCCGAGCCACACGTCATCGACGTCGTCCAGGTCAGGCAGGCCCCGCTGCTGATAGTGCTGGACGATTGCGGTACGAGCCGAGAGCAGCCCCCGCGAGTCGGAATACCCTTCCGCGTTCGGCAGATTCCGGATGACGTCCACCAGGATCTCATCCGGTGCGCTGAAGCCGAACGCCGCTGGGTTGCCGATGTTGAGCTTGAGAATGCGGTGCCCCGCCTCCTCCAGCCGCTTTGCCTCCTCCATGACGGGACCACGGATGTCGTAGGAAACGCCGGCCAGCTTGCGGGACTGATCTAGATGCACCCGCTCAGGGTTCCACACGCCGGTTAAGCGCGCATCGGGATATCGGGCTTGGGGCACAATCTCGGGATATGGAGTACACCGACGTTGTCCGCCGGCGCCGGATGGTGCGCAACTACGAGGCCGGGCGGGCGGTCGATCGAGCCACGCTGGACGGCCTGCTGGAACTAGCCATCCGAGCCCCCTCGGCCGGGTTCAGCCAGGGCTGGCATTTCCTGGTGCTCGACGAGCCAGCGGCGATCAGCCGATTCTGGGAGGCGACCACCGATCCGGACGAGTCGCCGGACAGTTGGCTTCGGGGCTTGCAGTCCGCACCGTCCCTGATTCTGGCGATGTCGGACAAGCAGGCCTATCTCGACCGCTATGCGCAGGACGACAAGGGCTGGACGGATCGGGACGAGGTGCACTGGCCGATCCCGTACTGGGACGTCGACACCGGCATGGCCAGCATGCTGATCCTGCTCGGCGCGGTCGATGCGGGGCTGGCCTGCTGCTTCTTCGGAGTTCCGGCCGAGGGCCACGACGGCGTCCACAAAGCCTTCGACATTCCGGACGAACTGAGGATCGTCGGCGTCATCAGCCTCGGCTACCCGGCGCCGGACCGCAGGTCGCCCTCGCTGCGACGAGGACGTCGCCAACTGGCCGACGTGGTGTCCTACCAGCGCTACAGCTGATCGAGATTAGCTATAGGACATAAGGCGAATCTGCCCTACGGAGCCAGTTCGCCGCGCGGCTTGGTCGCCAGTTGCGGTGCGATCACGGCCACGATCCGCTCGAGGTCGTCGATGGATCCGAACTCCACGGTGATCTTGCCCTTGCGCCGGCCGAGGTCCACCCTGACCCGGGTGTCCAGTGCGTCGGACAGGTTGTTCGCGAGCTCTCCGAGAGCCGGGGCGGTGATCCGGGGCGGCGCCTTGCGCCGGGTACCTACCTTGCCGTTGCTGTCGGCATTGGCGGCCAGCGTGACAAGTTCCTCGGTGGCGCGCACCGACAGGCCCTCGGACACGATGCGGCTGGCGAGCTCTTCCTGCTGATCCCGCTCGGCAAGCCCGAGCAGCGCCCTGGCGTGACCGGCCGACAGCACACCGGCAGCGACCCGACGCTGGACTGGCACCGGCAGGTTCATCAGGCGGATGGTGTTGCTGACCTGTGAGCGGCTTCGGCCGATGCGGCGGCTGAGTTCCTCGTGGGTGACGCCGAATTCCTCCAGCAGTTGCTGGTACGCGGCGGCCTCTTCAAGCGGATTGAGCTGTGCCCGGTGGATGTTCTCGAGCAACGCGTCGCGCAGCATCGCCTCATCGGCGGTGTCCCGGACGATTGCCGGGATCCGCTCCAGGCCGGCCGCGATCGCGGCGCGCAGGCGACGCTCACCCATGACGAGTTCGAGGCCGTCATCCTTCGCCCGGACGACGATCGGTTGGAGGACGCCGAACTCCCGGATCGAATGCGTGAGCTCCTCGAGTGCTTCCTCGTCGAAAACGGTGCGCGGCTGCCTCGGGTTGGTCTTGATCTCCTCGGGTCGGACCTCGCGCAGCGAGGCACCGGGGACCGGAGACGGATCGAAGTAGAAATCTGTGGCCGACGACGCCCCGATTGCCGCCAGAGAAGGCACTCGATTGACGACCTTCACCCCGCCACCTGACGTGGACCCCTGCGAAACCAGACCCTTCTCAGCGGGAGCCCCCTTTGCAGACGCACCGTCGGTTGACATAACCGGCGCGTGAGCCGGCTGTGCGGGGCCGTCCTGGTGAGCTGGCCTGCCATCAGGCGCGGTGGACGCCTCCGGCTCCTCTGCCGGCGCTGGTGGCGAGCTGGGGATCAGTGCTGCGAGGCCACGTCCGAGACCCCCACGATGCTGCTTGCTGCTCACTACGCCTGACCATCCTCACGAGCCACACCGTCGCCGGTTGCCTTGTCCTCGACAACACCCCGGGCCGCGAGTTCACGCGCTGCGTCCAGGTACCCGATCGCACCGCGCGAGCCAGCGTCATAGGTCATGACGGTCTGGCCGTAGCCGGGCGCCTCGGACACCCGCACATTACGCGGTATCACTGACTGGATGACTTTGGCTCCGAAGTGGTTGCGCACCTCGTCGGCGACCTGGTCTGCCAGGCGGGTTCGGCTGTCGTACATCGTCAACAGCACAGTCGACACGTCCAGCTCAGAATTGAGCTGCGACTTGACCAGACCGACCGTATTCAGCAGTTGGGCGAGCCCTTCCAGCGCGTAGTACTCGCACTGGATCGGGATCAGGATCTCGCGCGCGGCCACCAAGGCATTGAGGGTCAGCAGGCCCAGGGCCGGTGGGCAGTCGATGAAGATGTAGTCGACGTCGCCATGAAAGTCTGCGAGCGCCTTGCGAAGCCGATGCTCGCGGGCGACCTGGGAGGCCAGTTCGATATCGGCACCAGCGAGGTCGATCGTGGCGGGCACGCATTGCAACAGGGGTGCGCCCTCGACCTGGACGGCGACCTCGGCGATCGAGTGGTCGCCGAGTAGCACGTCATAGATCGACGGGGTGCCCGCGCTGTGCTCGACGCCCAGTGCAGTGCTCGCATTGCCCTGGGGATCGAGGTCGATCACCAGAACACGGATGCCGTGCTGGGCCAGCGCCATCGCAAGGTTCACCGCGGTGGTCGTCTTCCCAACGCCACCCTTCTGGTTGGCAACGGTCAGCGTCCGGGGATGGGACGGCCGGGGCCAAGCCTCCTGACGGACATTGCGCACATGAACAGCTTGCAGCGCCTCCCGAGCGATCGGCGTATTGAACGACGTTTCACGTGAAACATCGCCCGCCCTCGCTGCCTCGCTGGCAAGGTCCGCCTGCAGCGCCGCGTACACGGCGTTATGAGGAGCTGTTTCACGTGAAACAGACTCCCCGAGATGGCTCGAGCCGAACTCGGCTCGTTCAGAACCTGGAGCAGACGGTGTTTCACGTGAAACATCGCTCGCGAACTCATTCGACATGCAGCTGCTCCATTGATTTCATCGATTTCTACCGCCGGACGATCTCTACGACGCGAGTCGGCGGCGACAGCCAACCGACACCACAGTCATGCACCCCGACGACGTCCATCCGGAGTTTACGGAGCGCAGTTCGATGCTCGGTGAGCTCGCCCTCCGCACCAGATCCCTTCAATGCCAAGAGGCTTCCACCGGGAGCAAGTAACGGAACCGACCAGCGTGCCAGCTTGTCGATCGGGGCAACCGCGCGGGCGGTAACGAACGGGGATGAACCTACCGCGTCCACGACCTCTTTGTCTTCCGCGCGACCGCGCACAACGCGTACCCGGTCGGTGAGCCCCAAGTCAGCGACCACCTCGCGCAGGAAGTCCGTCCGGCGCTGCAATGACTCGACGAGGTCCACGGTCAGGTCGGGCCGGATGCAGGCCACGGCGATCCCGGGCAGACCAGCGCCGGTGCCGATGTCGACCACCCGGGTGGACACCGGCAACAGCTCCGACAAGGCGGCGGAGTTGAGGATATGACGGTCCCAGAGCCGGGGGACCTCACGCGGGCCGATCAGCCCGCGAACCGTTCCGGCACCCGCCAGCCAGCCGGCGTAGCGAGACAGCAGCTCCTCGAATTCACCGAACCGGTCGGAAACGACTTCGGGCGGGGCCGGTGATCCCAGCTCCGCCCGAGTGTCGGCGTTGGCCTCGGTGACAGCGTCACCCTCTGTCATCAGGCCGGCAGAACCACGACTCGGCGGGCCGGCTCTTCGCCCTCAGACTCGCTCACCACGCCGTCGATGGCAGCGATGGCGTCATGGACGACCTTGCGTTCGAACGGGTTCATCGGGGTCAGCCGTATTGGCTCGCCCGAGTCCACGACCTTCTCGGCGGTGTCCTTGGCCAGTTCGGTCAGCTCGGCACGGCGGGCGCGCCGGTGTCCCGAGACATCGAGCATCAGCCGGCTTCGGACGCCTGTCTGCTGCTGCACCGCCAGCCGGGTGAGTTCTTGCAGGGCGTCGAGCGTGACGCCGCCCTGGCCGATCAAGGGCTGCAGATCCGAGCCGACGATCGCCACCATCGCCCGTCCGTTCTCGACGTCGAGATCTATATCCCCGTCGTAATCGACGATGTCCAGCAGCCGTTCGAGGTAGTCGGCGGCGATGTCGCCCTCACGGACCAGCAAAGCCGCTCCGTCGGCGGGGGAGTCGGTGGTGTCCTCGGCGTCCAGGGTTTCGGCCTCTTCGGGCGCGTCAGGAGAGACGGTGTCGGTCATCATGATTCCTATCTAACGAGATCCGCGCGGAGCGCGACGAACAGGTGAGCGGAGGACAGATCGCCGTGGTCAGCGTCGCTTCTTGCTGGGTGCGCGCTTGTTGGCCGGCCGGTTGCCGGTAGGCCGCGGGTTGCGGTTGGCAGGACGGGCTGCGGAGTTGCCGTTGCTGGTGGCCGGATTGTCGTTGCTGGCGGCCGGCGAGTCCGTCGGCGACTCGGCGTCGGTGGACGCCGGCAGCTCGATCGGGTCGGTCCCAGCGGTCGCCGGACGGTTCAGCTTGCTTCGATCGGGCCGGGCGCCAGGCCGCGGCGCGAGGCTGCGACCGGTGTCGCTCTGCTGAGCGGTCTCGGCCTGCTTGGCCGCCACGTTGGAGGTGTGCGGGTGGAACCGGTGGATGTAGAACTGCTGACCCATCGTCCAGAGGTTGGAGGTGAACCAGTACAGGAGCACGCCAAGGGGGAAGATGAAACCAGACACGACGACCGAGATCGGGATGCCGACCAGCATCAGCTTCTGGATCATGGCGGCCTGGCCCTCAGCAGGGGTCGTCTGGTTCGCGATCACCGCCCGCTGAGTGATGAACGTGGCCGCAGCGCTGACGATTACCAGGATGATGGTGACGACCCGGGTCGCCGAGACGTCCCCGCCGATCGCCAGGATCTTGGTCGCTGACTCGTGCAATGAGGCTGCCAGCGGTGCACCGAACAGCTTGGCGTGCGCGGCGTCCGTCGTCTGCTGCTCGGTGAATCCGTACAACCTGAGACCGGGGGAGCCGCTAGGCAGGCCGATCGAGTTAGACATGTGCTTGAGCACGTGGAACAGCGAGATGAAGACCGGAATCTGCAGGAACATCGGCAGGCAGCCCGAGATCGGGTTGAAGCCCTCGGCCTGCTGTAGCGCCATCATCTCGCGCTGCAGGGTCGCCTTATCGCCCTTGTGCTTGTCCTGCAGCTTCTTGATCTTGGGCTGCATCTCTTGCATGCGGCGCTGGTAATGCACTTGCTTGACGAAGAACCGGAACAGCAGCAGCCGCGCGGTGACGACCAGCATGATGATCGACAAGGCCCAGGTCAGGCCGCCCTGCTTGTCCATCCCGAGCACGGTGAAGAGCTGATACCAGCGCAGCAGTACCCAGGAGACAGCGGTATATAGGGGATCCAGCATCAACCAGCCTGTTCTAAGAGATTCATATGATGCGACGAATCGTCGACTGAATCGGTTCCTCGACCGTGGGCGGTCGGGATCGGGTCATAGCCACCGGCGTGGAACGGGTGACAGCGTGCGACGCGTCGCACAGCCAGCCACGATCCGCGGGACAGCCCGAACTGCCGGATCGCTTCGTGGGCATAGCCGCTGCAGCTTGGCGTGTATCTACAGGCTGGCGGCCGCTTCGCACTCCAGCCCAGCTGATAAGCGGTGATGAGCGTCAGTGCGGCCCGCGCAGCGAGGCTGGTGCGGGGTACGGAATCAACCCGTCCGCCGTCTGAAACGCCCGAAAGGTCAGACATAAGCGGATTCCGGAAGCAACTTTCCGAGGGCTTTGTCGAGGTTTCGTCCCATTAACGCCGAGTCGGCCCTGGCCAGCTCTGGCAGGGCGCGAACGACCATGCGGGATCCGCCAGGTAGCGAACCGAGCCGAGCCGCGAGTTGAGCCCGCAGACGGCGTGACACCTGATGGCGGACCACGCTGCCTCCTACCGAACTTCCGACGATGAGCCCGACGCGCGCCGGTCGATCCATCGTCCCTGTTTCCGTCGACAGGTACACCACCAGACCGCCGCTACGAGCGCGGCGGCCACTTCGCGTCACCGAGCTGAAGTCGTTGGACGTACGAAGCCGGTGCGGAGCGGGGAGCACAACGTGCCGATTTGCCGACCGCTGAAGCAGCGGAAGGCTCAGGCCGACAGTTCGCTACGGCTCTTGCGGCGACGGGCTGAGAGGATTGCGCGGCCGGCGCGGGTACGCATCCGGAGACGGAAACCGTGGGTCTTGGCCCGGCGGCGGTTGTTCGGTTGGAAGGTCCGCTTGCTCACGGTCTCGCTCCATCACATCAGGTCGTGGTCGGCAGGCCGGGACGATCCGGCCCACCGCTGGCAACTAGCCAGATTCAGCACAGGCAGTGCGCCAACTGCGGATCGCCGTAGCGACGGTCCGAAGTAGGCACACACGAAGTCTCAACGGTACGGATCCAACCCCGGCCTGGTCAAACCGGTGGTCACTCTGAGCGTTCGGCCGGCGCACCATAGTGGTGCCTGAGAAAAAACAAATCGCGACACGCCGGGTAGCAGTGCGGATCGGTGTCGAATCCTGCGCCCCGGCATTGTGAGTATGCGCCTGACGCTGTTACGTTGTCCGCTCGACAGCACATGCGCTGCGGGTTCACCATTGCGGATACCAATGGCCGACGAGACTGCACGTCCGAACCAGACGTGGAGTTCAAGCACCTCTCCACAGCCTGTGGATAACAGTGTGGATGAATCCGTAGGCTAACCGGCAGTGCAGCGCCGGGGTCCGCACGGCCTCCTCGCCGGGCCGAGAACACCGAACGACTAGCGAGGAAGTGGGGGCAGTAGTGGCGGACGATCTTTCCGACCTCGCCGATGTGTGGACGAATGCGATCACGCAACTCGACGACCCGTCGGTTCGACCGCATCAGCGTGCCTGGCTCAGCCTGACCCGCCCCATCGGTCTGCTGCAGGACACGGCGCTGCTCGCCGCGCCCAACCCGTACGCCAAGGAATACCTCGAGAACAACCTCCGGCCGCTGATCGTCTCGGCACTCACCGAAGCCCTCGGCCGCGAGATCAACGTCGCGGTGACCGTCCAGCCGATGGAGCCGGACATCGAACGGTCCCTCAACAGCGTGGCCGAGGAGCCGCTGGCAACCGTCGAGGTTCCGGCCACCAACGGCTTCGGCCACCCGTTCGACGACTCGGGCGATGACCAGGACATCGACTCCTACGACCGGTTCGCCCACGACGAACCGTCCCAGAACTTCTTGTTCGGCGGCAGCACCCAGCGCACCGGTGTGCGAGCCGAGCACCGGATCGACCACGAGGCACGGCTCAATCCGAAGTACACCTTCGAGACGTTCGTGCCCGGATCCTCCAACCGCTTCGCGCACGCCGCCGCGGTAGCCGTCGCCGAGGCTCCCGCCAAGGCCTACAACCCGCTGTTCATCTACGGCGAATCCGGGCTGGGCAAGACGCACCTGCTGCACGCGATCGGCAACTACGGGCGCCGGCTCGAACCCACCATGCGGGTTCGCTACGTCTCCAGCGAGGAATTCACGAACGACTTCATCAACTCGGTGCGGATCAACGACGTGCAGTCCTTCCAGCGTCGCTACCGAGACGTGGACCTGCTGCTGATCGACGATATCCAGTTCCTCGAACGCGCCGAGCAGACCCAGGAAGCGTTCTTCCATACGTTCAACACGCTGCAGCTGGCCAACAAGCAGATCGTCATCTCGTGTGACCGCAAGCCTGAGCAACTGGCCGGACTGCAGAACCGCCTGGTGACGCGCTTCAAGTCCGGTCTGATCACCGACGTGCAGGCGCCCGACCTGGAGTTGCGGATCGCCATCCTTCGCAAGAAGGCCGCCAAGGACGGCATGACGCTGCAGCCCGGCGTCATGGAGTTCATCGCCTCCAAGATCCAGAGCAACATCCGGGAACTGGAGGGTGCGCTGATCCGGGTGGTGGCCTTCGCGTCGCTGAACAAGCAGGAGATCGACCTCAAGCTGGCCGAGATCGTGCTCAAGGACCTGATCTCCGAATCCGATCGTCCGGACATCACGGCCTCGATCATCATGGCCGTCACCGCAGAATACTTCGGGGTGGCGAATGAGGACCTGACCGGCTCGTCGCGCACCAGGGTGCTGGTCACCGCCCGCCAGATCGCGATGTACCTCTGCCGTGAGCTCACCGAGCTGTCCCTTCCCAAGATCGGGCAGACCTTCGGCGGCCGCGACCACACGACCGTGATGCATGCCGAGCGAAAGATCCGGTCCTTGATGACCGAGCGACGCAACGTCTACAACCAGATCACCGAGCTGACGAGTCGGATCCGTACCCGTGCACGCTCCTGATCTGCGGTGTGCCGGCGGCTGGATCGTTGCACTCACATCTGTGGGCAGCCATGTGGACAAAGCCGGAACTCAATGTGGACGACACCCGCGGGCCATCCGCCGTCCACCTGCGGGTCGCGGCCGCCCACGGGTTATGGACGTATCGCCCACAGGCAAGGTGCCCGCGAATCAAGGGCTGCAGATGGTTACCCACAGCATCCACAGCCCTTATGACGACGATGACTGATCTCTATTGATGAATGACAAGAACTCGAAACAAGGGGCTGGGGATTGTGGACCGAGGCACGTTCTCAGCGCCGGGCACCAAGGCTGCAATCGGATCGATCGACGGGCAAGGCGGACCCGCCGCTAGCCCTGGGTGACCCACTACAGCAAGATGTTGTTTCTTCGGCACCACGCTGAAGAACCTGACACGCTGGCCGCCCGCACGAACCGCCTCAGACGAGTAGGCAGTTTCTCCCAGGAGGATTGATGAAGTTCCGGATCGAGCGCGACGCTCTCGCCGAAGCCGTGGCATGGTCCGCCCGCAGCCTGCCGGCCCGTCCGGCCGCGCCCGTCCTGGCAGGGCTTCTCCTGGATGTCACCGACGACCAGCTGTCGATCTCGGGCTTCGACTACGAGGTGTCCACCCAGGCCGGTCTG
>JAVEES010000014.1 GCA_030840285.1 Pseudonocardiales bacterium | reverse complement strand
GTCCGTCCCGGGCCGCCCGGGAGCGCCGGCTGGATGCCAAGAAACACCGTAGCGAGCTCAAGGCGGGACGAACCCGGATCCGCAACGGCGAAGGCTGAACAGCGCTAGTGGTCGGCCTCGCCGGATTCGCGTGTCTGGCCGTCCTGCCGTGGCGCGGCCTCGGGCTCGGCTGTGCTCTGCGGGCCGCCGTCGCCGCCGTCGGAAGCCGACGTTCCCGCCTCGGAGGCGGCTCGCCCGCCGGAGCGAGGTTGGTCGAAGGACTCGGGCAGCTTCTTCAGGTGCCGGTTGAGCGACTTCCACAAGAAGTAGACCGCAACACAGAGCGCCAGAATCACGAACAGGCCGATCGGTGAACCTCGGCCCTTGTCGTCGTCCGCCAGCAGCACTTGGCCCTTCAGCACGTGGCCGTGCAACACCTCGGCGAGAGCTACTGCACTCACGCTTCGCACCGCCCGGTCATGACGTCACGCCGCTGTCGGCTGAGGCCCTGATGCCCGCGAACAAGTCGTCCTCGGGAAGCTCGGTATCGACCAGCGAGCGGGCCAGTTCGAACTGCTCCCACGGGAAGACCCGCCGTTGGATATCCAGCGGGACCTTGAAGAACCATCCGTCCGGATCGACCTGGGTCGCGTGCGCCATCAACGCGGCATCACGGCGCTCGAACTGGTCCGCGCAATAGATCTTGGTCGTCACCTTCGGCGGCCGGCGCGGGCCCACCCGCTCCTCCCACTTCTCCAGCATCTCCGCGTACGGCGACTCGATACCGCACTCACTCAGTGCCCGGTCGAAGATCTCGACGCGCTCACGCGTCCAGCTGACGTCGTAGTACAGCTTCTGCGGCTGCCACGGCTCGCCGGCCTCGGGATAGCGATCGGGATCACCGGCCGCCTCGAAGGCCGCGACGGCAACCTTGTGACACATGATGTGGTCCGGGTGCGGGTAGCCGCCATTCTCGTCATAGGTCGTCATGACGTGCGGGCGGTATTTGCGGACGAGTTCGACGAGCCGCCCAGCGGCCTCCTCGACCGGAACCAACGCGAAGCAGCCATCGGGCAGCGGCGGAAGCGGATCGCCCTCGGGCAGCCCCGAGTCGACGTAGCCGAGCCACTCGTGATCGATCCCGAGAATCGCCTGCGCCCGAGCCATCTCCTCGCGCCGGATCGCTGGGATATCGGCATCGATCTCGGGCCGGTCCTTCAACGCGGGATTGAGGATGTCGCCGCGCTCACCGCCGGTACAACTGACCACGAGCACCTCGGCGCCCTCGTCGACGTAGCGGGCCATGGTGGCCGCGCCCTTGCTGGACTCGTCGTCGGGATGGGCATGTACGCACATGAGCCGAAGCTGCTCATCGGGTTCGCGGGTAGCAGACACGCGACCATTGTCCCCGATCCCCGCGGGCGAGCGCGCCGGTCCCCACGATTTCGCGGAACGTCGTGCTCCGGTGTTACGTTTTACAGCTTCAGGCAGCCTCAGGGGCTGTCGACAGCACCAGTAATCCGACTCTTCGCATGTTTGGGAGTACCACCGTGACCAGCACCGACGCCACCGCTGTCAACTGGCTGACCCAGGAAGCCTACGACCGCCTCTCGAAGGAACTGGAACTCTTGATCGCCAACCGTCCGGCGATGGCCAAAGAGATCAACGATCGTCGCGAAGAGGGCGATCTGAAGGAAAACGGTGGCTATCACGCCGCGCGCGAGGAACAGGGCAAGCAAGAGGGCCGCATCCTGCAGCTACAGCAGCTGCTTCGCAGCGCCAAGGTGGGCGAGGCTCCGGCGAATGACGGGACGGCCGGCCCGGGCATGGTGGTGACCGTACGTTTCGAAGGCGACGACGACGACGAGACCTTCCTGATCGGCTCCCGAGAGGAGTCCGAGACCACCGAGCTCGACGTCTACTCGGTCGCCTCGCCACTGGGCCAGGCTCTCATCGGCGCTAAGAAGGGCGAGACGGTCGCCTACGAAACACCCAACGGCAAGACTCTCCGGCTGACCCTCATCGACGCGAAGCCCTTCGGCGGCTAGGTACCTCCCGGGGCGGGTCGGCCTATTCCGGCTGTTCGCGGTTAGCGATACCGTCCCGGCCCGCCCTCTTACGGCGTAGCCGATTCACCCGGCGCGACGTAGCGTCGATCCAGTGACCGACGCTCCTGACATCAGCACCCTCGGCGCCCTGCGCGCCGCCGGCCACGTCCATCGCGGCGTGAAGGCCGAGATTCGCAACAACCTGATCGCCCGGCTCGCCGCCGGGGAGCCGACGCTGCCCGGCATCGTCGGCTTCGACGACTCAGTGGTCCCCGAGGTCGAGCGAGCCCTGCTCGCCGGCCACGACATGGTGCTGCTGGGCGAGCGCGGGCAGGGCAAGACCCGCGTGATCCGCACGCTGATCGGGCTGCTGGACGAGTGGACGCCGGTGATCGCCGGATCGGAGCTCAACGAGCATCCTTACGCGCCGATCACCCTCGCGTCGCAACGGCGGGCCGCCGAACTGGGCGATGAGCTACCGATCCTCTGGAGGCACCGCAGCGAGCGCTACGGCGAGAAGCTGGCCACCCCGGACACGTCCGTCGGTGACCTGATCGGAGACATCGACCCCATCAAGGTGGCCGAGGGCCGCTCGCTGGGCGACCCTGAAACGGTGCACTACGGGCTGGTGCCCCGAACGAACCGTGGCATCTTCGCGATAAACGAGCTGCCGGACCTGGCCGAACGGATCCAGGTCGCCATGCTCAACGTCCTGGAAGAGCGCGATATCCAGGTTCGCGGCTACCAGCTCCGGCTGCCGCTGGACCTGCTGCTGGTAGCCAGCGCGAACCCTGAGGACTACACCAACCGCGGCCGGATCATCACCCCGCTCAAGGACCGCTTCGGCGCCGAGATCCGGACGCACTACCCGATCGATTTGGCCGACGAACTAGAGCTCATCGCGCAAGAGGCTGCCGTGCTGTGGGACAGCCCCGACTCCTCCGACACCCGGCATGCGGCCCCGCTCGTCCCATCCCATCTGCTCGAGGTGGTGGCCCGGTTCGCGCGCGCGGTCCGGGACGCTCCCCAGGTGGACCAGCGCTCGGGCGTCTCGGCCCGGTTCGCGATCGCCGGCGTCGAAACGCTGGCGGCCTCGGCCGTCCGCCGTGCTGCTGTGACCGGCGAGGCCGTCGCGGTGGCTCGAGTTGCCGACCTCCCGTCGATCGTGCCGGCCTCACGGGGCAAGGTCGAATTCGACGATGCCGATTCCGGACGCGAGTTCGAGGTCCTCGAGCACCTGCTGCGGCGAGCCATCGCCGAAACCTCGCGGGCGCGCCTCGCCGGCCTGGATCTGCGGCCGCTGCAATCGAAGTTCGACGACGGCCTGCTGGTACAGACCGGCGACACGGTGTCAGCCGACGCCCTGCTGGAACAACTCGGCACGATCCCCGGTCTGGCAGCGCTGCTGGAGCGGCTGGAGCCCGACAGCGTGCACGAGGGTCCGGCGACGGTGGGCATCGCGGCAGCGGCGGTCGAGTTCGCCCTCGAAGGCCTCTATCTGAACAAGCGGCTAGCCAAGGAATCGGCAGGCGGCCGCTCGGTATACGGCGCATGATTCGCCTGGCTGGCGGCGGTCTCTCGCTGCCGGATGCACCGCGGCCCGATCCAGAGCGACGTGATCGACCACGATCGGACGGGCAGACGAGATGAGCGTCCGCTATGGCGCATGGCACGGCGGACCAGATCCGCTCGAGCCCCCTTTCGATATCCGGCGGGCACTGGACGAGATCGGCGACGACGTCCTGGCCGGGATGTCGCCGAGAGCAGCACTGCAACGGCTGATGAGATCCGGGACGAGCGGTAGAAACGGCCTGGATGCGATGCGGCAACGGGCCCGGCGACGTGCCAAGGAACTGCGCAACTCCGGGCGGCTCGACGGCACGCTGCAAGAGGTGCGGGAACTGCTCGATCGCGCTCTGGAAGCCGAGCGAGCGGCACTGTTCCCCGACCCGGCCGATGCGGCCCGACTCGCCGAGGCAGAACTCGACGCGCTGCCCTCAGACACCGCGCGCGCCGTCCGGGAACTGGCGGACTACCAGTGGCGCTCGCCCGAGGCGGCGCAGGCGTACCAGAAGATCTCAGACCTGCTTCGTTCGGAAGTGCTCGACGCTCAATTCGCCGGCATGCGCCAGGCGCTGGCCAACCCGGATCCACAGGCGATGCAGGCGATCCGGCAGATGCTGGCGCACCTCAACGACATGTTGGACGCGGATGCGCGGGGCGAGCACACCCAAGCGCAGTTCGAGGAGTTCATGGCCAAGCACGGCGAGTTCTTCCCGGAGAATCCGGCGAACCTGTCCGAACTGGTGGACTCGCTCGCCCGGCGCGCCGCGGCCGCCGAGCGCTTGATGAACTCGCTCACCCCGCAGCAGCAGGCCGAGCTGAGTTCACTGATGGATCAGGCCATGAACGATGCCGGCCTGGCCGGTGAGATGGCGCGGCTGCAACAGGGGCTTCGCGCGGCCCGTCCAGACCTGCGCTGGTCCGGACGGGAACGGATGAACGGCGACGAGCCGATGGGTTACGCGGACGGCACCTCGGCGCTGTCCGAGCTCGCTGAACTCGACGAGCTGGCCGAGCTTTCGCTGCAGGACTACCCCGGCGCGAGCCTGGCCGACATCGATGAGGAACTGCTGGAGCGGGCGTTGGGACGCCAGGCGGTCGACGACCTCGAGCAACTGCGCCGGATCGAGCGCGAACTGCAACGCCAGGGTTACCTCGACCAGGGCGGCGAAGGGCTGCAATTGAGCCCGAAGGCGCTGCGCCGGCTGGGATCCACCGCGTTGCGGCGCGTGTTCGCACAGCTCGAATCGGGCACTCGCGGCGATCATGACGTGCGTGACGCGGGAGCCGCCGGCGAGGTCACCGGCGCCAGTCGTGAGTGGCGTTTCGGTGATGAGCAACCGCTGGACGTCGTGCGTACCGTACGCAATGCGGTATTACGCGGCGAGGGACTGGGCGGCTCGCGCATCCGGCTCGCACCGCAGGATTTCGAGGTCGTCGAGACGGAGCGGCGGTCCTCGGCCGCGGTCGCCCTGCTGGTCGACATGTCGTACTCGATGGAGCTGCGGGGCAGGTGGGGCGAGGCCAAGACCACCGCGCTGGCGTTGCACTCGCTGGTGACCATGAAGTATCCCCAGGACGACATCGAGATCATCGGATTCTCTGACTACGCAAGTCGGATGCGTCCGCAGGACCTGGTGAATCACGACTGGCAGGCAGTGCAGGGGACGAACCTGCAGCACGCGCTGATGCTTGCTCGCCGGCACCTGGACCGGCATCGCAACGCCGAGCCCGTCATCCTCGTCATCACCGACGGCGAGCCCACCGCGCATCTGGCTCCGGACGGCTTCTCCGACTTCAGTTGGCCACCCTCACGCGAGACCGTGGCCGCAACGCTGGCCGAGGTGGAGCGCTGCAGCCGCCGCGGCGCGACGATCAACGTGTTCATGATGGATGACGAGCCCCGGCTGGTGGATTTCATGCACGAGGTCGGCCGGCGCAACGGCGGCCGGGTGTTCCTGCCGAAGGCCGGCGCGCTGGGTGAGTACGTGGTGGCCGACTACCTGCAGGCCCGCGGTGGTCGCCGCCGCCGGGCAGGCTGATCCCCCCGTTTTCCGGTGATCAACTCGCGTTTGTCGCTGTAGCAGCACGAAACGCGAGTTGATCACCAAGAAAGTCGGGTGGCGGTGGGTGCCGCACCGGGGGGCGGCAGGGCGCCAACGGGCGGCGGTAGGCGGGAGCAGGGGCGGGGATAGCCTGGCCTCATGCGCCATCTTCTGCAGACCCTGCACATCCTGTTCGCGATCTTCGCCGTCGGACCGCTCGTACATGCCGCCACCACGGCGTCCCGGGGCGTTCGGCAGGCCGATGGCCACGCCGTCGCGACCGCGGCGCGAACGGTCAGGATCTATGGTTACGCCTCGCTGCTGGTGGCGCTGTTCGGGTTCGGCCTAGTCCAGCCGAAGTACGACCACCAGTTCAGCGACACCTGGATCTGGCTCTCGGTCGTCCTCTACGTCGTGGCGCTGGCGGTGCTGTTCGCCGTACTCCAACCAAGCCTGCAGCGCGCTGCCACCGCACTCGCCGAAGGCAGCTCAGCGCAGCCGCTCAATGCCCGGATCGCCGCGTCCGGTGGCGTGATCGGCCTGCTGTTCGCTGTCATCGTGGTGCTGATGGTCTACAAGCCGGGGAGCTGAACTCGGCCACCCGTAACGAGCCTAGGCGCCTGGAGATCCTAGAAGCCCTAGAGGCCAGGCAGCCGCCGGGCACCGATGTCCGCACGCGCCGTCGGCCTTGCCAGCCGTAGGTTGACGCTGAGCACGTGCGCGCCGTCTGGTGCGGCCACCATCGGAGCGAGTGCGCATTCCACCACCTCCGGCAGGTGATCGGCCAGCTGCGACAGCCTCAGGGCCACTTCCACGAGCGCCGGAACGTCCGCCGGTTCGGCACCGCCATAACCCGTCAGCAGCGGGAATGCCTTGGGCGCGCTGATCAATTCGGCGGCGTCCAGACTGGTCAGCGGGACGACGGCATAGGCCCGGTCATCGAGCAGCTCGGTGGCAACGCCACCCACCCCGAAAGAGACCAGCGCCCCGAACGAGCGATCGTCGTGCACCTCCAGGATGGTGTCCACGCCCCGTGGCGCCATCTGCTGGACAACCGCCGAGGCATTCTCGCCCAATGCCAGAGACGCCCACGCCTGGCTCAGGTCGTGCCGATCGCCGAGGTGCAGCCGGACGGCGCCGGGCGCTTTCAACGCGACCGGCCAGCCGAGTTCGTCAGCTGCCTCTGCCGCCTCGGCCACTCCTCGCACCTCCCGGCAGGGCACCAGCGAGATGCCGTAATAGCTCAGCAATTCCTGGGATTCCGGCAGAGTGAGCCGCCGCCCGGCCGGTGCCGCGGACATCACCGTGGTGATGAATCTCCGGGCCGCGGCCGCGTCGATTCCAGCGATCTCGGGAACCCGTCCGGCGTCACGGCGACGCCATCGGGCATAGCGCACCACGTGGTTCAGCGCCGCCACCGCCCGCTCGGGCGAGGAGTAGGACGGGATCGAGCCTCGCATCGGGGCAAACTCGCCGGGTACCGCT
>JAVEES010000009.1 GCA_030840285.1 Pseudonocardiales bacterium | reverse complement strand
TGGACCCGTCCTGGATCGGCACCGACGTCGATGCGGTGTTCACCAAGGCCACCGGCCGCGACGTGACCGTTCTCAACGATGCGGACGCGGCTGGGCTGGCCGAGGTGCGCTTCGGTGCCGCGCGCGGGATCAGCGGCGTGGTCATCATGCTGACGTTCGGCACCGGGATCGGCAGCGGGATATTCCTCGACGGCCAGCTGGTGCCCAACTCCGAACTCGGCCACCTCGAACTCGACAGTCACGATGCCGAGGACCGCGCGGCAGCCTCGGTCAAGGACAAGCAGAAGATGTCCTACAAGCAGTGGGCCAAGCGCGTGCAGCGTTACATGTCCCACGTCGAGGCGCTCTTCTCCCCCGATCTGTTCATCGTCGGCGGCGGGGTGAGCAAGGACGCTGATCGTTGGCTTCCACTGCTCGACCTGCAAACCCCGGTCCGGCCGGCGCAACTGCTCAACAATGCCGGGATCGTCGGTGCCGCGATGGCCGCGGCCGAACGCTGATACGGCCCGAAGTCAACCGTTCGCACGAGCGCGTGATTACAATGTCCTACGCAGGGCCTAGCACCAACGAAGGCACCGCGACCCTATGCCGGTCCGGTGAACCCCAGCGGCTAGCTGACCCCACTCACATCCTCCCGCGTAGCGCGGCACCGCACCCAGATACCAGGCGGCGTCCGCAGGGTTAAAGCATGCGCGATCGCACGAAAGGGCGTACGTGGTTTCCAGCGAATCAACCGACCAGCCGCAGGTAAGTGCCGCGGCGACGGCTCGGAAGACGGTCACCAAGTCTGTTTCGGCTCCGTCGAAGGCGCCGGCCAAGAAGTCGCTCACCCGGCCCGCCACGAGCGGTCCCGCCAAGAAGGCCGGCACCAAGGTCGCGGCTGGGTCGAAGGCCGCGGCCAAGGCGAGCGGCGAACCGGGCGAAGTCGCCGATGAGCAGGAACCGACCGACATCCCCGCGGACGCAGAACTCGAAGAGGTCGTAGTCGACCCCGAGGCCGACGCCGAGACCGAGGTCGCTCCCGAAGTCCCCGAAGGCGAATCAGCAGAATTCACCTGGGACGAAGAGGAATCCGAAGCCCTGCGCCAGGCGCGCAAGGACGCCGAGATGACGGCCTCAGCCGACTCGGTGCGGGCCTACCTCAAGCAGATCGGCAAGGTCGCGCTGCTCAACGCCGAAGAGGAGGTCGACCTCGCCAAGCGAATCGAGGCCGGTCTCTACGGTGCCGAACGGCTGCGCCAGCTCGAAGACGCCGGCGAGAAGTTGCCGCTGCAGCAACGGCGTGACCTGAACTGGATCGTTCGGGACGGCGAGCGCGCCAAGAATCACCTGCTCGAGGCCAACCTCCGGCTCGTGGTGTCGCTGGCCAAGCGCTACACCGGCCGTGGCATGGCGTTCCTGGACCTGATCCAGGAAGGCAACCTCGGCCTGATCCGGGCCGTCGAGAAGTTCGACTACACCAAGGGCTACAAGTTCTCGACGTATGCGACCTGGTGGATCCGGCAGGCCATCACTCGTGCGATGGCCGACCAGGCCCGCACGATCCGCATTCCCGTCCACATGGTCGAGGTCATCAACAAGCTCGGCCGCATCCAGCGTGAGCTGCTGCAGGATCTCGGCCGCGAGCCGACGCCTGAAGAGCTCGCCAAGGAGATGGACATCACCCCTGACAAGGTGCTGGAGATCCAGCAGTACGCGCGGGAGCCGATCTCACTCGATCAGACGATCGGCGACGAGGGCGACAGCCAGCTCGGTGACTTCATCGAGGACTCCGAGGCCGTCGTCGCGGTGGATGCAGTGTCTTTCACCCTGCTGCAGGATCAGTTGCAGTCCGTGCTGCACACGCTGTCCGAACGCGAGGCCGGCGTCGTCAAGCTGCGCTTCGGCCTCACCGACGGCCAACCGCGCACCCTTGATGAGATCGGTCAGGTGTACGGCGTGACCCGCGAGCGGATCCGCCAGATCGAATCCAAGACGATGTCCAAGCTGCGTCACCCGTCGCGCTCACAGGTGCTTCGCGACTATCTGGACTAAGTTTCCGTGATCAACTCGCGTTAGGTGCTGCCATGGCAGCGGCTAACGCGAGTTGATCAACACCGTGCTTGTGGCTTTCGGGCGAGCAAACACAGCGCCGGGACGAAATGAGGGGCTGGCCTAGACGGCCAGCCCCTCCTCCGTATTTCGGTCGATTCCGATCAGGCGTCGATTCCTGCCGAAGCCGCCGGAGTCGGCTGCTCATCGTCTAGCCGGTTGTACTCATCCACAATGCGCGCCTCGAGTTCCTGCAGTTTCGGCGTGTATTCCCGGCCGTGGTGGGCGCAGAACATGAGCTCTCCGCCGGCCTGCAGGGTGACGCGCACATAGGCCTGCGCGCCGCACCGATCGCAGCGGTCCACTGCGGTCAGAGGCTCGGTGGTCAAGGTGCTGGTCACTGGTTACCTCATTCTCTGCGCTACGTACTCGCGGTTGGTGTTTCTTCGGCGACCACATGCCTCTGCTGTCCAGAGGCTCCATCGTGTCCGTCCGATACATACAACCAGGAGAGGCGCGCCGTAGTTCCCTGCCGGTGCCGATTGAGACGTATTTCGCCGCCAGCGAACGGTGAAACGTCGCTGTAACACAGCAAAGCCGGCGACGTGAACCGAGCCGGATATCCCC
>JAVEES010000459.1 GCA_030840285.1 Pseudonocardiales bacterium | reverse complement strand
CAGGCGATCGCACCGTCGCCGCGGCCCGGGATTCGGTGACCCCGTCCTGGCAGCGCCTGCTCGAAGCCGAGCCGGGGTTGGCAGAGCTCTTCGTCGATGACAGCGATGGCAGTGAACTGGCCGCCTGGTTGGACTCGGCGCGTGAGCTGGTGGCCAACTACTTCGACCTCGAGGATCCGCAGCGCCTGGAACCAGAGGCGCGTGAGCAGCTCGTCGAGGTGGTGCTGGACGGTTTGCGGCTGCGCGGCTACATCGACCGGCTGGACGTGTCGGCCGCGGGCGACATCCGGGTCGTGGACTACAAGACCGGCTCGATCCCGCGGGAGGCATTCGAGGCCAAAGCGCTGTTTCAGATGAAGTTCTACGCGCTCGTACTGTGGCGTACCCGGGGCGTCGTCCCCCGCCAACTGCGATTGATGTACCTGGCCGCCAAGGACACGCTCAGCTACGAGCCGGACGCCGAGGAGCTGGCCCGCTTCGAGAAGACCTTGCAGGCGATCTGGAAGGCGATCGCCCGCGCGAGTCTCACCGGTGACTTTCGGCCGAGCCCGTCACGGCTCTGCGATTGGTGCTCCCATCAGGCGCTGTGCCCGGCCAAGGGCGGCACGCCGCCGCCGTTTCCGGCCGACGCGCTAGCTTCGGCAACGGTCAGCACGGTCGAGCAGCCCAGTGTTGCGGTGGTGCCCGAGGTCTGACTCGGTGAGGATCAGCCGGCCAGCGCCTGCTCGGCGACCAGAGCGCGTAGGTCGGTCACCGTCACGCCGTCGAGGTTCTCGACGATCTGGTACGTCGGGGCGGGCTCGATCGGTACCTGATTGGGCACCGCCACGACCACACAGCCGGCGGCCGTGGCCGAGGCGACTCCGGCGGGGGAATCTTCGATCGCCACGCACTGTTCGGGCGCGACGCCGAGTTCGTGAGCGGCCTTCAGGTACGCCTCGGGATGCGGCTTACCGTTGTCGACCTCATCGCCGGTGATGAGGGTCGCGAAGGTCCCGCTCGGGAGCTGTTCGGCGACGGCCTCAGCGAGGCTGCGGTAGGACATGGTCACCATGGCGCACGGGATACCAGCATCGCTCAGTTCGGCCAGCAGTTCGATGACGCCGGGTCGCCAGACCGTGTGCCGGCGGGTCTCGGCGATCACTTCCACCAGCAACCGGTCGACGATCTCATCCAGCGGCAGCTCGACTCCCCCGTGGCGACGGATGTAGGCCGCCGATACCAGCAGCGGATTGCCGACCAGCCGGTGTGCGTGCTCGTCGTTCCAGGTGCCGCCGAAGGACTCGACCAGACGGTACTCGGCGGCGATCCAGTACGGCTCGGTATCGACCAGGGTGCCGTCCATGTCCCACAGCACCGCAGCTAGGGCGGTCACGTGTTGAAGTACTTTGCCTCGGGGTGGTGGACGACGATCGCATCGGTGGACTGTTCCGGGTGCAGCTGGAACTCCTCGGACAGCTTCACGCCGATCCGTTCGGGATCGAGCAGCTCGACGATCTTGGCGCGATCCTCGAGGTCCGGGCAGGCGCCGTAACCCAAGGAGTATCGCGCCCCGCGGTATCCCAACCGGAAGAAGTCCTCGATATTGTCGGAATCCTCCGACGCGGCCGTGCGCCCGTCCGGTAGTTTCAGCTCCTCGCGAATCCGGCGGTGCCAATACTCGGCGAGCGCTTCGGTGAGCTGCACCGAGAGGCCGTGAGCCTCCAGATAATCGCGGTAGGCGTTGGCCTCGAACAGCTCGTGGGTGAATTCGCTGATGCGCCCGCCGACGGTGACCACGCTGAATCCGACGACGTCGACCTCGCCGGACTCGCGGGAACGGAAGAAGTCGGCCAGGCACAGCCGTCGCTCCCGGCGCTGGCGCGGGAACGTGAAGCGGGTGCGCTCCGAACCGTCGTCGTGGAGCACGACCAGGTCGTCGCCCTCGCTGACGCACGGGAAGTAGCCGTACACGACAGCTGCCTCGAGAACGCCCTCGGTCTGGAATCGTTCCAGCCAATAACGCAAGCGTGGCCTGCCCTCGGTCTCGACGAGCTCCTCATAGGTCGGACCCGACGAGGAGGCACCTCCCCGGCTGCCCTTCAAGCCCCACTGCCCCATGAAGGTCGCACGCTCGTCCAGCATCGCCGCGTACTCCGCGAGCGGAATGCCCTTGATGACCCGCGAGCCCCAGAACGGCGGCACCGGCACGGGATTGTCGGTCGCCACGTCCGAGCGTGCCGGCAAGTCGACCTGCTCGGCCTCCTCCGCGGCCCGTCGCTGCTCGGCGATCTTGAGAGAACGCTCGCGGCGTGCCTTTCGCTCGGCGAGCTTGCGCGACTCATCGTCGGAGAGCTTCGTGTCATCCGGGCCGTCGGGCCCCACTGCGACGCCACCCCGGCGGACCGCCATCAGGGCATCCATCAGCCGCAAGCCGTCGAAGGCGTCCCGGGCGTAACGGACGTCACCGGCGAAGATCTCGCTGAGATCCTGCTCGACGTAGCCCCGGGTCAGCGCAGCGCCGCCCAGCATCACGGGGTACTTCTCGGCGATCCCGCGGGAGTTCATCTCCTGCAGGTTCTCTTTCATGATGACCGTGCTCTTCACGAGCAGGCCGGACATGCCGATGGCGTCGGCGTTGTGCTCTTCGGCAGCGTCGAGAATTGCGGCGATCGGTTGCTTGATGCCGATGTTGACGACGGTGTAGCCGTTGTTGGACAGGATGATGTCGACGAGGTTCTTGCCGATGTCGTGCACGTCGCCCTTGACCGTGGCCAGCACGATCGTGCCCTTGCCGGCCGAGTCGCTCTTCTCCATGTGCGGTTCGAGGTAGGCCACGGCCGTCTTCATCACCTCGGCCGACTGCAGTACGAACGGCAGCTGCATCTCACCGGAGCCGAACAGCTCACCCACCGTCTTCATGCCCGACAGCAGGGTTTCGTTGATGATGGCCAGCGCCGGACGTTCGGCGAGGGCTGCGTCCAGATCGGCCTCCAGACCGTCCCGTTCGCCGTCGATGATCCTGCGCTGCAGCCGCTCGTCCAGTGGCAGCTTGGCCAGCTCCTCGGCGCGGGTGGCGGCCGAGGACTGCTGGGAGACGCCCTCGAACAGCTTCAGGTACTTCTGCAGCGGGTCGTAGGAGTCCTCGGTGGCCGACGCGGGACGGCGCCGGTCATAGACCATGTCAAGGGCGACCTCGCGCTGCTCGGCCGGGATCTTGGACATCGGAAGGATCTTGGAGGCGTGCACGATCGCCGAGTCCAGACCCGCCTCGACGCACTCGTGCAGGAATACCGAATTGAGCACCTGCCGGGCCGCTGGACTGAGGCCGAACGAGACGTTGGACAGGCCCAGGGTGGTCTGCACATCCGGGTAGCGCCGCTTGATCTCGCGGATCGCCTCGATGGTTTCGATACCGTCGCGGCGGGTTTCTTCTTGGCCGGTGGCGATCGGGAAGGTCAGCGTGTCGACGATGATGTCGGACAGCGACATCCCCCAGCGTCCGGTCAGCTCCGAGATCAACCGTTCGGCGATGGCCACCTTGGTGTCACGGGTACGAGCCTGACCCTGCTCGTCAATCGTCAGGGCGACCACGGCCGCGCCGTATTCAACCACCAGCGGCATGATCCGGGCATAGCGCGAATCCGGACCGTCGCCGTCCTCGAAGTTGACGGAGTTGACGATCGAGCGCCCGCCCAGCATCTGCAGGCCGGCCTCGAGAACCTGCGGCTCGGTCGAGTCGAGCATCAGCGGAAGCGTGGAGGCGGTGGCGAACCGGCCGGCGAGTTCGCGCATGTCGGCGGCGCCGTCCCGTCCGACGTAGTCGACGTTCACGTCGAGCAGGTGCGATCCGTCGCGGGTCTGGGATCGCGCGATCTCGACGCACCTGTTCCAGTCGCCGGCCAGCATCGCGTCCCGGAAGGCCTTGGATCCGTTGGCGTTGGTCCGTTCGCCGATCATCAGCACCGACGCGTCCTGACGCAGCGGCACGCTGGCGTACAGCGAGGCCACCGATGGCTCGGATTCAGGTTTCCGCGGCGCCGGCCGCAAGGTCTTGACGCGCTCGGCGACCTGGCGGATGTGTTCGGGGGTGGTGCCGCAGCACCCGCCGACGAAGCCGAGACCGAATTCGGTGATGAACGACTCGAGGGCGTCGGCAAGCTCGTTCGGCTGCAAGGGGTAGCTCGCGCCGTTCGGGCCCAGGACGGGAAGTCCCGCATTGGGCATCACCGAGACGCCGATCTTGGCGTGCTGGGACAGGTAGCGCAGGTGCTCGCTCATCTCGGCCGGCCCGGTGGCACAGTTGAGGCCGATCAGGTCGACGCCCAGCGGCTCGATGGCAGTCAGCGCGGCGCCGATCTCGGAGCCGAGCAGCATGGTGCCCGTCGTCTCGACGGTCACGTGGGAGATGATCGGAATCTGCAGGCCGAGCTCGGACATCGCATGCTGCGAACCGATGATGGCAGCCTTCACCTGAAGCAGGTCCTGCGCGGTTTCGATGATCAGCGCGTCCGCGCCGCCCTCGACCAGCCCGAGCGCCTGCTCGTAGTAGGCCTCACGAAGTTTGCTGAAATGCACATGTCCCAGGCTGGGCAGCTTGGTTCCCGGTCCGATGGAGCCCAGGACGAAGCGCCCGCGTTCGGGCGTCGAGTGCTGGTCAGCGACCTCCCGGGCGATCTTCGCCCCATGGAAGGCGAGCTCTCGGATGCGGTTCTCGATGTCATATTCAGCGAGATTGGCCCAGTTGGCCCCGAAGGTATTGGTCTCTACCGCGTCCGCCCCGGCCGCGAAGTAGGCGTCGTGAACGGAGGCGACGACGTCCGGGCGGGTCACGTTCAGTATCTCGTTGCAGCCTTCGAGGCCCTGGAAATCCTCCAGGCTCAGATCGGCCGCCTGCAGCATCGTCCCCATCGCACCGTCGCCTACGAGCACGCGTTCAGCGAGGGCGGCCAGGAATGGGCTTTGATGTGAGTTCACGGGCATCCGACCAATCTACCGGGGACGCGCGGCTCATTCTGCACAGATGTGCAGCGCCCTCGGTGGGTCGCAGCCGTAGGCTGGGCGAATGACGGAATTCGAGGACTGGCCGGTTTTGAAGGATCCGGTTCTCGTCGCGGCCTTCGAGGGGTGGAACGACGCCGGAGATGCCGCGACAGGCGCCATCGAGCATCTGGAGCTTACGTGGGAAGCGACGCCGCTGGCCGCGCTGGACCCGGACGACTACTACGACTTCCAGGTCAACCGGCCGACGGTAAGCCTGGTCGACGGTGTATCCAGGCGGATCAGCTGGCCGACCACCAGGCTTTCGGTGTGTCGCCCGGCGGGTGCCGAATTCGACCTGGTGCTGGTCCGCGGCATCGAGCCGAACATGCGCTGGCGCAACTTCTGCGATGAGTTGCTTGAGATCGTCCGCGAGCTCGGCGTCCAGACCGTCGTGACGCTCGGCGCGCTGCTCTCCGATGCCCCGCACACCCGACCCACCCCCGTCACCGGCACCGCCTATGACTCGGGCAGCGCGGCGCGCTACGGCCTGGAGGGTTCCCGCTACGAAGGACCGACCGGGATCGTCGGTGTGCTGCAGGACGCCTGCGTCGGGATCGGAATCCCTGCCATCTCGTTCTGGGCCGCGGTCCCCCACTACGTGGCTCAGCCACCGAATCCCAAGGCCACGATCGCGCTGTTGCACCGGGTCGAGGAGGTGCTCGACATCGCGGTTCCACTGGGCGAACTGCCCAGCCAGGCCGACGAGTGGCAGAAGCTGGTGGACGAGATGGCCGAAGAGGATGCCGACGTCCAGGAGTACATCCGCAACCTGGAGGAGCGTGACGACTCCGGCGAGATGCGCGAGACCTCGGGCGAGGTGATCGCCAGGGAATTCGAGCGCTACCTCAGGCGGCGTGACCGTGGCGGCCCGCCGGGATCGATGTAGCTTCGCGGATGCTCACCCTGACCTGGGGCGCAGCGACCGATGTCGGCTGTGTCCGCGAGCTGAACCAGGACAATCTGTGGGCGTCCGGGCGGTTGTTCGCGGTGGCCGACGGCATGGGCGGGCACGCGGCCGGTGAGGTGGCAAGCGAACTCGCAGTCGCCGAGCTGAGCGGCCTCGCCGAACTCTCGCCGTTACGCCCGGAGGACATCACCGCGGCCATCACGAGCGCCAACGAGCGCATCGTCCGGGGCGGCCTGGAGCGTCGGGACCGGTTCGGGATGGGTACCACCATCACCGGACTTGCCGTCGTCTCGAACGGCGAGGGCGAGAAGTTGGCGGTGTTCAACGTCGGTGATTCCAGGGTGTACCGCTTCACGGGCGGCACGCTGGTCCAGGTGACGGTGGATCACTCAGCCGTCGAGGAGATGGTGGCGGCGGGCCACATCGCACGCGAACAGGCGCGCCACCACCCGCGTCGCAATGTCGTGACGCGGTCGCTGGGCTCCTATCCTGCACCCGACGCCGACGTGTGGGTGCTGGATCCCGTGGTAGGCGACCGTTTCCTGATCTGCTCGGACGGTCTGACCGGGGAGTTGGATGATCCCGAGATCGCTCAGGTCCTGGCCACCGAGCAGGATCCCCAGGCGGCCGCGGACCGATTGGTGAGCCAGGCCAGGCAGGCGGGCGGTGCCGACAACATCACGACCATCGTCGTCGCGCTCGCGTCCGCCGGGTGAGGGCTCAGCAGAGCGGGCCTCAGAGCTCGATGCCCAGCAGCGCGTCGACGGTGTCCCGAACCAGCTTCGGTGATCTCTCGTCAGTGTCGCCGGCGTCTTGCTGCAGCGTGCTGGCGGCCCAGCGATCGACAGCCGCGATGGCTGACTCGGTGTCCAGGTCGTCGGCCAGCCGGTCTCGAACCTGATCGAGCACAGCGCTTCCGTCGGGCGCCATGGGTGATCGCACCGCCCGCCGCCACTCCGCGAGCCGCTTCTCGGCCGCGGGCAGCCGTCCCCCGGTCCACTCCCGATCTGATCGGTAGTGGCCGTCGAGCAATGCCAGCCGGATCGCCATCGGGTCGACCTTGGCGCCTCGCAGCTTCGAAACGAACACCAGGTTGCCGCGAGACTTGCTCATCTTCTCGCCGTCCAGCCCGATCATCCCCGCGTGCACGTAGTGCCTGGCGAAGGGCCATTGACCCGTCAGCGCCTCGGCATGGGCGGCGGAGTGTTCATGATGGGGAAAGCGCAGATCCGAACCGCCGCCCTGGACGTCGAAGCTCATCCCGAGCCTGCTGCGCGCGATGACCGAACACTCGATGTGCCAGCCTGGGCGTCCCTGTCCGACCGCCGAATCCCAGAACGGTTCGCCAGCTCGCCGGCCACGCCAGAGCAGCGCATCGAGCGGGTCGCGCTTGCCCTCCCGCTCGGGATCTCCCCCGCGCTCGGCGAAGAGCTGCAGCATCTCCTCGTGGCTGTAGCGAGATTCGTAGCCGAAGTGGCCGCTGCCCTCGGTGGTGGCATAGATATCGTCGCCGAGCCGGTAGGCCAGCGACTCCTTGAGCAGGGCGGCGACCGAGTCCGCTATCTCCTCCACCGATTCCACCACGCCGACGTAGTCGCGCGGCGGCAAGGCCCTCAGGGCTGTCATGTCCGCGCGGAAGAGGTCGGTCTCCCGCTCGGCAAGCGATTTCCAGTCCGTACCGGTGTCCTTTGCCCGCTCGAGCAGCGGATCGTCGACGTCGGTGATGTTCTGCACGTAGTGCACATCGTGGCCGGCGTCCAGCCAGACCCGCTGCACCAGGTCGAAGGCCAGATAGGTCGCTGCGTGCCCCAGGTGGGTGGCGTCGTAGGGCGTGATCCCGCACACGTAGATCTTGGCGGTGGGCCCCGGAGCGGTAGGGCGCACCTCGCCGGTGGCGGTGTCATAGAGCCGCAGTGGGCCACCGGTGCCGGGAAGTACGGGGTTGTCGGGCGAGCTCCAGGACTGCATGGCGCAACGGTAACCGGCGGGGCTCGCGTCCCCCGCTTTGGGCGTCTGGAAATAACCAAAATCTGGCTGTAGAAGGGTATTTCCAGACGCCCAAAGCGGTTTGTGGTGGTGGCAGGCCGGTGGGAGGCCGGCGGTCAGTGATCAGTACGGGGGGTACGGAATCGCCGGCCAGTCGGTCGGCGGCAACGGGAACAAGCCGGTCGCGATGAGCTGGCGGACCCGGCGGCGGGCCGCGCGGATCTCGCGCGTGGTCAGCAGTTCGGACAGCGCCGCGCCCAGGCCCTCGGCCAGCTGTGCCTCCAGTCTGCCGAGGACGTCCACGAGCTCAGGCTCGAACCGGACGCCCGCCCATTGCCAGAGCACCGTTCGCAGCTTGCCCTCTACCCCGAAGCTGACCCCGTGATCCACCCCGAAGATGTGCCGACCACCAGCCGGATCGCTGATGGCAAGCAGGTGAGAGACCTTCCGGTCGGAGTTGTTGACGACGGCGTCCAGCAGTGCCATCCGCTGCAAGTGGACCGACTCACCGGAGTTGATCACTTCGAGGATGTCGCAGGATTCATCCTCCTCGACCCACAGTTGCACCATCCCGGTCCCGAGCGGGCCGTCGCGCAGGACGGTGGGCGGTACCAGGTTCCAACCGGTTGCCTCGGATGTCAGGTAGGTCGCGTACTCGCGTTCGGCCAGGGTGCCGTCGGGGTAGTCCCACAGCGGGCGCTCGCCCGACACCGGCTTGTACACGCAGGCGGCCGCGATGCCGTCAAGCTCGGCACGGCAGTAAAGCGTCGCGTTCGAGGCGGTCGTCACCCGTCCCTCGACCGTGATCTCGCCCTTGTTCAGCAAGAGCAAAGCGTCTTCGGCAGGCATCGCCACCGCGGGTGTGAGCTCGTCAGCCATCTCAGCTGTCCGGTCAGAGTTCGAGTTGGACTTGCCGGTGATAGCCGTTCTGGCGGGGGCACACGTGCCCGTCAGCGTCCAGCGGCTGGTTGCACAGCGGGCACGGCGGCCGGCCGGCGGCGACTACCCGGCGGGCCCGTTCGATGAACGACAATGCCGCCCCGTGCGCGATCCGTACCCGCAGCGCGTCCGGTCCCTCTTCGGTGTCCTCCAGCAGCGTCGCCTCGGCCGCCTCGACGGATTCCGCCGGTGCCTGGGCTTCGATGATGATGAGGCCGGAATCGGCGTCGTAGGCCAATCCCATGGCTGCGACCCGGAACTCCTCTTCGACCGGATTCTCCAGCGGGTCGGTGTCCGCTGCGATCTCGTCCGCGGCCTCGATCCCGGACCTGGTGCCCACCTCGTCGAGCAGCTGTTCCAGCCGCTCCGTGAGCACCGCGACCTGAGACTTCTCCAGAGCCACGCTCACCGTCCGCGCGTCGTCGCAGGCCTGCAGGAAGAAGACCCGCTCACCGGGCTGGCCGACTGTGCCGACGACGAATCGGCGCGGCTGATCGAAGAAGAACAACTGGCGGCTCATTGCATCAAGCCTAAACGCTGCCGCCGCCGGCACCGCCGCCGACGGTGGCCTCAGCGGCGCGGGCGCGCCGCCGCGACCCTTTGGCCGGTTTGGGCGGCGCCAGGCGCGCCAGTTCGCCGCCGGTGTCGTTCTGCGTGAGTACGAACGGGCGGCCCTCGGTGTAACGGATGGCCGAGACCGAACACGGGTCGACCACGATCCGCTGGAACAGGTCCAGATGCATGCCAAGGGCGTCTGCCAGGATCGCCTTGATGACGTCGCCGTGGCTGCAGGCCACCCATACGGCATCCTCGCCGAGCGTGCTCGAGTAGTGCTGGTCGAGGGTTCGGACGGCCTGCACGGCCCGGGCGGCCATCGCCGACATCGATTCGCCGTTGGGGAACGTTGCCGCCGACGGCTGCGCCTGCACGATCCGCCACAACGGGTCCTTGGCCAGCGTCTTGATCTGCTTGCCGGTCCAGTCGCCGTAATCGCACTCCAGCAGCCGCCGATCGGTCTTGACCAGCGGGCGGTGACCCGCTCGCCGCTGCGCGGTGAGCGCGGCCTTGGCCGTTTCGGCGCAGCGCTCCAGCGGGCTGGTGACGACGGCTGACAGCTTGAGTGAGCTGAGGCGGTCCGCCACCGCCTCGGCCTGCTTCTTGCCGCGATCGTCGAGGTGCACGCCAGGGGTCCGGCCGGCCAGCACGGGACCCGTCATCGCGGTGAGCCCGTGCCGCAGCAGTAAGACCGTTGCCATCCTCAGCTGCCCTGTCAGGTCGCCGAGGCCACGCCGGTGGCCAACAGGATGAGGACCAGGGCCCCGAGCGCTATCCGGTAGCCGATGAAGATGAAGGTCGAGTGCTTGGAGATGTAGCGGATGAGCCAGGCGATCGAGGCCAGCCCGACGATGAAGGAGATCACCGTGGCCACCACGGTCACCCCCATCCCTGGAGCATCCGGGCCGCCGATCTTGCGGGCCTCGAACAGCCCCGACGCGACTACGGCCGGCACCGACATCAAGAAGGAGAAGCGGGCGGCGGTGACCCGGTCCAGGCCGCGAAAGAGCCCGGCCGTGATGGTGGCCCCCGAACGCGACACGCCCGGGATCAGGGCGAGCGACTGTGCGGCACCGACCACGACGGCATCGGAGGTATTGAGGTCCTCTTCGCTGCGGGTGCGGCTGCCTATCTTCTCGGCGACCGCGAGGACGACCGCCATCACGATGAGAGCGATGCCGATCACCCACAGATTGCGCGCGCCCGTCTCGATCTGATGCGAGAACACCAATCCCAGGACGCCGACCGGAATGGTCGCCAGGATCAGATACCAGCCCATCCGGTATTCCAGACTCAGCCGTTCCTCGCTGTTGCCGCCGCGCAGGTAACTCAGGACGCCACGCAGCCAGGCGACCGCGATGTGTACGAGCTCGCGCCAGAAGTACAAGACGACCGCGGCCATCGTGCCCAGCTGGATGACCGCTGTGAACGCCGTGAAACCGGCCTGGTTGACGTTGGGGTCCATCCACGCCTGGACCAGGCGCAGGTGCGCGGTCGAGGAGATCGGCAGGAACTCCGTCAGGCCTTGGACGACCCCGTAGATGACGGCCTGCAGCGGGCCGATAGCGGTCATCGGGCTGCCCCGGGGTAGGTCGGAGATACCTCAGCGTGCCAGCTCACTCGGCGAATCCCGAGTCCGACAGCGCCTCAGCTGCGGTACGCAGACCGGTCATACGTTCTTCCAAGCTAGGGGCCAGCGGCATGATGTTCAGACTAGTGACCCCGGATTCTGCGAATGCGGCAAGGCGCTCGGTGATGCGCGACTTGTCGCCGATCAAGGACGTCGAGTCGATGAACTCGAACGGGACGGCGGCGGCAGCCCCCTCGTAGTCGCGTGCCATATACCTGCTCTGGATCTCATCGGCTGCGTCGCCGTAGCCCATCCGGGTGGCCAGCTGGTTGTAGAAGTTGACCTCTCGGCTGCCCATGCCACCGACGTAGAGCGATGCGTAGGAACGGATCGGGTTCGCCGCGGCAGCCAGGTCGGAGCCCAGAACCAGCGGCATGCTGGCGACGACGTCGAAGCCGTCCAGGCTCTTGCCGGCCTTCGCGCGTCCGGTGCCGATGAGCTTCAGCTGCTCGTCGGCGAAGTCGGGTGAGTAGAAGATCGCGAGCCAGCCGTCGGCGATCTCGCCGGTCAGCTCGAGGTTCTTCGGGCCCACCGAGGCGAGGTAGATCGGGATGTGCTCTCGGACCGGGTGCACCGTGAGCTGCAGGGCCTTGCCGGGACCGTCGGGAAGCGGGAGCTGGTAGTGCTTGCCGTCGTAGCGAACGCGCTTGCGCGACAAGGCGAGATTGACGATGTCGACGTACTCGCGGGTGCGGGCCAGCGGCTTGTCGAAGCGCACGCCGTGCCAACCCTCGGAAACCTGCGGTCCGGATACTCCGAGGCCCAGCCGGTAGCGCCCACCCGAGAGGCTGTCTAGGGTGGCGGCCGTCATCGCCGTCATCGCCGGGCTGCGGCCGGGAATCTGCATGATGGCGCTGCCGAGCCCGATGCGCTGGGTCTGCGCGCCCACCCAGGCAAGCACGGTCGCCGTGTCGGAGCCGTAGGCCTCGGCGGCCCAGACGCAGTCATAGCCGAGCTGATCCGCCTCCCTGGCCAGAACCAGATTGTCCTGATCATGACCGGCGCCCCAATAGCCCAGGTTCAGTCCGAGTTTCACGCAGGTCACACTAGCGACTGGCGGGTAACTTTGTTGCGATTGCGGCAGCGAAACGCACGTCACACCCTGGCTCGACGTGCGGTGATGGCGTCGCTACCTGCTGAGGCCGCCCGCTGGACTAGGTTTGCTGTCGTGGAACTGCGCGCCCTCGGACGAAGTGGACTCAAGATCTCACGCCTCGGGCTGGGCACCATGACGTGGGGCAATGGGACGGATCCGGACGAGGCGGCCGCGATCCTGGTGGCCTTCCACGATGCGGGCGGCAATCTGGTCGACACGGCCGTTTCCTACAACGACGGCGAAGCCGAACGGATCCTCGGTGGGTTGATCGCCGATGTGGTGCCGCGCTCCGAGCTCGTCCTGGCGTCCAAGGCCGGCATTACCAGGGTCGGCGACGAACGCCTCGTCGATGCCTCGCGTGGTGCCTTGTTGCGCCGGCTGGACGAGTCGTTGACCAACCTGGGCGTCGACTATCTCGATCTGTGGCAGGTTCATGCCGCCGATCCGTCCGTGCCGACGGAGGAAACGCTGTCGGCGCTGGACCATGCGGTGCAGTCGGGCAAGGTCCGCTACGTGGGGATCTCGAACTACCCGGGTTGGCGAACTGCGCAGGCGGCCAGCTGGCAGCTCGCGGTGCCCGGCCGGGCTCCCCTGATCTCGACCCAGGTTCGGTATTCACTGCTGGATCGGGGCATCGAGCGTGAGGTCGTCCCGGCGTGCGCTGAATTGGGATTGGGGATACTGCCGTACTCGCCACTGGGCGGCGGGGTGCTGACCGGCAAGTACCGCCAAGGCGTGCCGGCCGATTCGCGAGGCGCCGCCGAGGGCCGGAGCCTGTCGCACTATTCCGATCCGCACGCGGTGGGCATCGTCGAGGCGGTGGCTACGGCAGCCGATGGCCTGGCCACCTCTCCCATCACGGTCGCGCTCACCTGGCTGCGCAACCGGCCGGGCGTCGCCGCGCCGATCGTCGGCGCCCGCACGCTGGGCCAGCTCACGGCGGCTCTGCAGTCGTTGTCGGTGGAGTTGCCGCTGGAGATCCAGCTCGCATTGGACGATGTCTCGGCACCGCCGATGTCCTACCCCGAGGAATTGCGCTGACCCCGTCCACCCGGACGGACGAGCAGGTATTCACAGCCTTCTGTGCCGCCGGGTTGTGGCAGGGCCTGGGCAGCACGCTGGCCGCGGCGTTGCCCGAGGCCGGGATCACGACGCCCGAGGACGTCAGCGCGGCGGCCTTGGCTCGGCTGCCGAAGGTCGGGCAAGTACGGGCCGAACGGCTGCTGTCCGCCTTCATCGCCGCCCAGCCCGCCTACGACGTCGTAGCCCTGATGCTGAGTGCCGGCCTTCCAGCGCGGCTTGCCGGCCGGGTGCGCAGCCAGGTGAGCGCGACCGTGATGGGAGA
>JAVEES010000458.1 GCA_030840285.1 Pseudonocardiales bacterium | reverse complement strand
CCCCACCGACAACAACGCCACGCTGTTCAAGCAGGGCTATGACTCGGTGCTGACGCCGAAGTACTCGGCGGGCTGGAAGAAGGCCGGCGACCAGAGCGTGCCGGACTGGGACAACGCCAAGGCGGTGACGATCTTCGAGCAGCTGCTGACCGCGGCCGGCGGAAAGGTCGACGGGGTCCTTGCCGCCAACGACGGCCTGGGCAACTCGGCCATCACCGTGCTGAAGAAGAACGGCCTCAAGGTTCCGGTGACCGGTCAGGACGCGACCGTCGGTGGCCTGCAGAACATCCTGTCCGGCGACCAGTGCATGACGGTCTACAAGCCGATCAAGGACGAGGCCGACGGCCTGGTCAAGCTGACGCTTGACCTGTTGGCACAGAAGCCGGGCGAGACCACCGGTACGGTCAAGGACACCCAGGGCAACCGCGATGTGCCGTCGCTGCTGCTGACCCCGAAGGCGATCACCAAGGACAGCGTCAAGGACGTGGTGGCCGACGGCTTCGTCACCAAGGCTGATCTGTGCACAGCCAAGTACGCGGCGATGTGCACCGCGGCTGGCATTTCCTAGCAGCCAGCTGCCTCGGTGGGTGGACCGTTTCGGCGGTCCGCCCACCACTGGCATTCTCCGGCCGCCCTGAGCGGGTCCGGCCAGGAACGCGCTTGGCAAAGGTCCACCGCTGGTTACCGCTGTAAAGGAGGCCACCGACCGTGGCTGACACCCCGATCCTCGAACTTCGCAAGGTAAACAAGAGCTTCGGCCCGGTGCAGGTTCTGCACGACATCGACTTCGCTGTCTACCCGGGCCAGGTCACCGCGCTGGTCGGTGACAACGGCGCGGGCAAGTCGACGATGATCAAATGCATCGCCGGGATATACCGAGTCGATTCCGGCGAGTTCCTCTTCGAGGGCAAGCCGGTCGCGCTGCACAGCCCGCGCGATGCCGCCGCGCTCGGAATCGAGATCGTGTATCAGGATCTCGCTCTGGCCGACAACCTCGACATCGTGCAGAACATGTTTCTCGGTCGCGAGTCCAAGAGCCGCTTCCGCACTCTGGACGAAGGCGCGATGGAAGCCCAGGCGCGCCAGACCTTGGCCAGCCTGTCGGTGCGGACGGTGAAGTCGGTACGACAGCCGGTAGCCAGCCTTTCGGGCGGTCAACGACAGACGGTCGCCATCGCGAAAGCTGTGCTGTGGAACTCCAGGATCGTCTTCCTGGACGAGCCCACGGCCGCGCTGGGAGTTGCCCAGACCCGACAGGTGCTCGACCTGGTTCGCCGGCTCGCCGATCGGGGCCTGGGCGTCGTGCTGATCTCGCACAACATGAATGACGTGATCGAGGTGGCCGATCGCGTCGATGCCCTCTACCTGGGCCGGATCGCCGCCGAGGTGAAGGCGAAGGAAAGCAGCGTCAGCCAGATCGTCGAACTCATCACGACCGGACGTTCGGGCGAGCTCGGGCTGTCCCGCGCGACTGCCGACGCGAGCATGTGATGAGGATGCCGACCGAAGTCTTTGAAGACGGGCAGGAGAAGCGAGTTTCATGAGTACCGACAAGGGATACAGCGTCGCTACCGACGCCGGGTCGCTCGGCTCGACGGAGGAGGCCGACCGGCAGGCGTTCGCCAGCGACGTCGGCGCCCGCAACGTGACCGACGCCTTCAGGAACTACGTCACCCGCTTGCGTGGCGGCGAGGCAGGCGCACTTCCGGCGGTGCTCGGCGCCGTGATCCTGCTGATCATCTTCGCCAACGCCAGTAGCGTCTTTCTGAGCAAGGGAAACTTCGCCAACCTTCTGCAGCAGGCAGCGCAGATCTCGGTGCTGGGCATGGGCATGGTCTTCGTGCTGCTGATCGGTGAGATCGATCTGTCGGCAGGAACCGCCGGCGGCGTGTGCGCCGCGACCATGGCGCTGGCCCTGAACAAGAACGGCAACCTCAGCCAGGCCTTGGGCACCGGCGTCTTCGTCGTGCTGATGCTGCTGATGGCTGCCACCATCGCGCTGGCGGTCGTGTCGAAATTGTGGATCCCGGCGGCCATTGTCGCCCTGGGCATCATCATCGCGATAACCCATCTGGGTACTACCCAGCTCTTCGCGATGTTCCTCTCCGTCGCGGTCGGCACGTCGATCGGAATCCTGATCGGCTTCCTTGTCGCGCGGGTCGGCATCCCGTCCTTCATCGTGACGCTGGCGCTCTTCCTCGCGTGGCAGGGCGTGCTGCTGAAGTTCATCGGCACCGGTGCCGCGATCCCCACCCGCAACTTCAACCTGGTGGACAAGATCGACAACGGCTACATGGCCGTGGCGCTCGCCTGGATTCTCTGGGCAGCCGCGATGCTGATCTACCTCGCCTACACCGGCTACCGTTCGATCACCCGTCGCAGGCAGAAGCTGTCTGCCGAACCGCTGGATCTGGTCGTCGTCCGGGCCGTCGCGATCGCACTGGTCACCGGGCTTGCGGTGTTCGTCTTGAACCAGGACCGCTCGCGTACCGTGTTCGCCAAGATCCAGGGCGTGCCCTGGGCGGTGCCCGTGGTGGCCGTCGTGTTCATCTTCTGGACGCTGATGCTCAGCAAGAGCCAGTACGGCCGCTTCATCTACGCCGTCGGCGGAAACCGCGAGGCGGCCCGGCGAGCGGGTATCGACGTCAAGCGCATCCGGATGTCGTGCTTCGTGATCTGCTCGGGCATGGCCGGACTCGCAGGCATCATCGGAGCCTCCTACCTGGGCGGCGTGCCATCCGACTTCGGCAAGAACACCGATGTCTTGTACGCGGTCGGCGCCGCGGTGATCGGCGGCACCTCGCTGTTCGGCGGTCGCGGCAAGGTCCGTGACGCCATCATCGGCGCGATCGTGATCGCCATGATCCCGAACGGGCTGAACCTGATCAAGAACATCAGTTCGGCTTACGTCTTCATCGTCACGGGTTTGGTACTGCTGGTGGCGGCCAGCGCCGACGCCCTGTCGCGCAAGCGCGCCGCGGCGAGTTGACCCGGCGGTGCCTCGCGCATCGGCTGTGCGGCCGGAGGAGATCCGGCGGCACAACCTCGGGCTCGTCCTCGGCGAAATCCACCGTCACGGCGAACTCACCAGGGCAGAACTCACCTCAGTTCTCGGACTGAACCGCAGCACCATCGGCGGGCTGGTCACCGACCTGGCCAACCTCGGCATGGTCACCGAGTACGTACCCGCCGGACGGGATCGGGCGGGGCGACCCTCCTATGTGGTCGCCCCGCGTCCGGACGGGCCCTACGTGCTGGCCGTCGACCTGGAGGTCGAGCGGATCGTGTCCGCGGCGGTGGGTCTGGGCGGCAAGGTTCACGCGCGTCGCCAGACGCTCATCGACGGACGCCCGTGGCCACCTGATGAAGCTGCTGAGCAGGTAGCACTGGACGCCAGCTGGCTCGCGAGCCAGCTGTCATTTGCGGCAACGCCGATCGCGGTCGGGGTCAGCGTCCCCGGCACCGTCCGGCGCACCGACGGCCTCGTGAAACACGCCCCGAACCTGGAGTGGCGTGACGTGCCATTCGCCGACATCCTCGGCGAGCGGCTCGGTGGCCGGGTGGAGGTGCAGGTCGGCAACGACGCCAACCTCGGCGCCCTCGCCGAGCACCAACGCGGTGCCGCGGTCGGCCTGGACAATGTCATCTACATCAACGGAAGCGTCGGTATCGGTGGCGGCATCATCGCCGATGGCGCCGAGCTGCACGGCGTGGGTGGTTATGCGGGCGAGATCGGCCACATCATGCTCAACCCCGACGGGCCGCGCTGTCACTGCGGCAGTAGCGGCTGCATCGAGACCTACATCGGCGAGCACGCCCTGCTGAGGGCCGCCGGGGTGACCGGGCAGTATGGGCCCGCGGTGCTGCCTGCGGTCTTCAGCGCCGCAGAACGCGGCGAGCTGCGGGAGCTCGCCGCCGTGCACGAGGTGGCAGTCTGGCTCGGCCGCACCCTCGCCACGCTCGTCAACGTGTTCAATCCCCAGGCCGTCATCGTGGGCGGATTCCTGGCCGATGTCGTCCGGCTGGACCGCAGCGCCGTCGAGTCCGAAC
>JAVEES010000457.1 GCA_030840285.1 Pseudonocardiales bacterium | reverse complement strand
AGAGCCCCGCGCGCGATTGCCGAATCGGTATGGCGGTGCTGCCGCGATGGCGGGGCAGGCCGGACGCGACCGGAACGAGCTGCCCACCTGCCAGCTGCTCCGCTACATCTGCCTGCGCGTAGTCAGGCAGCCGCCCCTGCTCGTCCGGCATCAACCACATCTGCACGAAGTGGACCGGCGCTGCCGCCTCGTTCCGCTCCGAATGCTCGATCCCGCTCCCGGCGCTCATCCGCTGGATCAGACCCGGTCCGAGCCTGCCATGGTGGCCACCGGAATCCTCGTGCGTCAGCTCGCCCGTCAGCACCCAGGTGAGGATCTCCAGGTCGCGGTGAAGGTGCCGACCATAGCCGGAATGCGGCGCGATGACATCCTCGTTGCTCGCGAGCAGCAGGCCGAAATGAGTGTTGTCGGGGTCATAGGCATGACCGAAGGAAAACGAGTGCGCCGAGTCGAGCCACTCGGTGCGGGTGTGCTGCCGCTCCCCTGCCCTGCGGATCTCGACCCGGGCATCGCCCGGCCTGACGCCGATGCCCTCCGCACGCGCTGCCACGTCGCAAACGATAGTGAACACTAGGCTTGCCGGCATGAAGGTCTGCCTGAGCGCTGCCACGATCCGAAGGATCGAACAGTCCTCGGGAGCCCTCGCGACCCGCGCCGCCGCACGGATGGATGACGAGCTCGTCTGGTTTCGCCGGCTCCCGGCCGACCAGCGCTCCTGGGTGACGCTCGTCGCCCAAGCCGGAATCGCCTCGTTCGTCGAATGGCTCCGTTCGCCGGACGAGGTCCTGCGCATCACCGGTGAGGTCTTCGGAACGGCACCGCGAGAG
The DNA here is from genome assembly GCA_030840285.1 of Pseudonocardiales bacterium. GTDB lineage: Bacteria > Actinomycetota > Actinomycetes > Mycobacteriales > Jatrophihabitantaceae > Jatrophihabitans_A. The sequence continues at coordinate 19,454 of JAVEES010000457.1, read as the reverse complement.
CTGGCGCGCCGGGTGTCGCTGCAGCAGACGGTCGAACTCGTCCGGCTCACCATCGCGGTGGTCGAGGAGCAGGTTCCCAGCCTGGCCGATCCCGGCGATGAGCAGGCGGTCGCCGACGCCGTCCTGCGCTTCTCGCGGGAGATCGCCTTCGCGGCCGCCCGGGTGTACGCCGGCGCGGCCGAAACCCGTGGTGCCTGGGATGCTCGTTTGGAAGCCCTCGTCATCGACGGGCTGGTCCGCGGCGTGCAGGCCGGTGAGCACGATTCTCCGGTCAGCCAACTCGCCGCCCTGGGCTGGCGCAGCGAGGGCGCGGTGACCGCCGTGGCGGGCTCGCCGCCACCGGGCCGAACGCCGACCGACGCGATCGAGGCCGTGCACCGCGCCGCCCGGCGAGCCGGCTACGACGTGCTGGCCGGCGTGCACGGCGGACGGCTGCTGGTGGTGCTGGGTGGGGTGAACGATCCGCTGGTGGCCGCTCGCTCGGTGCTGGCCGAATTCAGCGACGGTCCGGTGGTGGTGGGCGGCACGGCGCCGCACATGGCCGGTGCCTCCGCGGTGACCGCGATGGCCTTGCGCGGATTGCGCGCCGTCGCCGGCTGGCCCGCGGCGCCGCGCCCCTCCGCCGCTGAGGATCTGCTTCCCGAGCGGGCTCTGGCCGGTGACCCCGAGGCCCAGGCGCAGCTGGTGGCGAGCATCTACCGACCGCTCCTCGAAGCCGGCCCGGTGCTGCTGGAGACCGTGGTGACCTACCTGGACAGCGGTCGCGCACTGGAGAGCACGGCCAGAGCGCTCTTCGTCCACACGAACACCGTGCGGTATCGGCTGCGCAGGGTGGCGGAGTTGAGCGGCCAGGCGCCGACCGACGCGCGCGGCGCGCTGACCATCCAGCTGGCCCTGATGCTGGGACGTCTGCAAGAACAGGGCACCGACCGTAGCACCACCGACGTATAGCGGAAACCTCATGCTGGAATCGCTTACAAGCGCGTAACCACCGGCAGTAATTTAGATGGAACCTACAAACAACGAGCCCGAACACTGTGCGTGCCGTGATCGCCGCCGACGGCCCTGACAAGGCAACGTTCACTGTGTGATCGCCGTACTCGCTCCCGGACAAGGTTCCCAGACCCCCGGCATGCTGTCCCCGTGGCTCGAACTCGACGGCGTGGCCGAGCAGCTCGCGGCCTACTCCGAGCTTTCGGGCCTGGACCTGGCGCGGCTCGGAACCTCGGCCGACGCCGAGGAAATCAAGGACACCGCGGTAACCCAGCCGCTCATCGTGGCGCTCGGACTGATCGTCGCCTCCCGCTTGAAGTTCAGCGACATCGTGACCGCCGGGCACAGCATCGGCGAGGTGACAGCGGCATCGGTGGCGGGCAGCCTCACGCCTGCGGACGCGGTGTCCTTCGCTGCCAGGCGCGGGGCTGAGATGGCTGCCGCCTGCGCCGCCACCCCGACCTCGATGGCCGCCGTCCTCGGTGGCGAACCGGACGACGTCGTGGCCGCCATCGTCACCGCCGGGCTCACACCGGCCAATCGCAACGGGGCCGGCCAGATCGTGGCCGCCGGCTCGGCAGACGCCATTGCCCGCCTGATCGACAACCCGCCGGCCGGCGTGCGGGTGCGCCCGCTTCAGGTAGCCGGCGCCTTCCACACCAAGTTCATGGCGCCCGCCGAGACCAGCCTGCGCGCGGTGGCCGCCCAGTTCACCCCGGCCGATCCGGAGCAGATCCTGCTCTCCAACGCAGACGGGACGGCCGTCAGCGACGGGCGAACGGTGCTGGCCCGCTTGGTGGCCCAGGTGACCCGTCCGGTGCGCTGGGATCTGTGCCTGGCCACCCTGCGCACCGTCGGCATCACCGCGGCCATCGAGCTCGCACCGGCCGGCACGCTGACCGGCATCGCCAAGCGCGAACTGCCTGGCGTCGAACTGCTGGCCATCAAGTCCCCGGAGCACCTGGAGCAAGCTCAGCTGCTCATCGACAGCACCGCCGGGCACGGGCAAGGCGAACACACACCGGACGTCCGGGTGGTCATCACGCCGACCAAGGGCATCTTCACCCGTACCCACGGGCTGAGCGAGGGCGAGCCGATCGTCGGTGGAGCCAGGATCGGCACGATCCGCACCAACCGAGACGAGTTCGCAGTGGTCGCACCCGCATCCGGCGTGCTCGCCGAATGGCTCAAGCACGACGGTGACATCGTGGGCGCCGGCCTTCCGGTCGCCCGCCTCTCGACCGGGACGGAGGGCTGAGCATGGCACTCACGATCGCCCCCCGACCCGCAGGCACCCGGATCGCCGGCCTCGGGCATTACCAGCCGCCGACGATCGTCACCAACAGCGACATCATCGCCCGTGGCGTCGACACCAACGACGAGTGGATCCGCAGCAGGGTCGGCATCACCGAACGCCGTTTCGCGATGGACGAAACGATGCTCGATATGGCTGAAGTGGCCTCGAGCAAGGCGCTGGCCAACTCCGGTATCGGGGCCGCGGACATCGACCTCGTCATCCTGGCAACCTGCACCGGGCAGCAGCAGGTGCCAGGCGGCGCCGCGACCCTGGCCGCCCGGCTGGGCATCCAGACGCCCGGTGCCTACGACGTCAATGCCGCCTGCGCCGGCTTCGTCTACGCCGTGGCCTCCGCCTCGAACGCGGTGCTGGCCGGCGATGCCCACAACGTGCTGGTGGTCGGCTCGGAGAAACTCACCGACTACGTCGACCTCTTCGACCGCGGCACCGGGATCATCTTCGCCGACGGTGCGGGTGCCGCGGTAGTGACCGCCAGCGACAAGGCCGGGATCGGTCCCGTCGTGTGGGGCTCCGACGGTGACAATGCCGCCGCGATCATCACCGATCGGGAGTCGAACACCCTTCGCCAGGAAGGCCAAACTGTCTATCGCTGGGCGACCTCGACGATGGGCGGCGTCGCGCTGGAAGCCTGCAAGCGGGCCGGAGTCTCGCCCGACGAGCTGGCCGCCTTCATACCCCACCAGGCCAATCTGCGGATCATCGATCTGATCGCGAAGAAGCTAGATTCGGCCAGCGCGGTCATCGCACGCGACATCGTGACGTCGGGTAACACGTCCTCGGCATCAATCCCGATCGCGCTGTCGAAGATGCTCGAGCGCGGCGAGATCGCATCCGGCGCACCGATCCTGCTCGTCGGCTTCGGTGCTGGACTCACCTATGCCGGCCAGGTCGTACTCGCACCGTGAGCACCGAGAAGGGCCTGCTGGCGGTCGGCTAGGCCTTCGGTGATAAGCAGGCACCGCACCACGTCCGCCCCGACCGGGGCAGACGAGAACACCGGACTACGAGTCCGATGCAGAGAGGTAGAGCGCAGTGGCATCAACTGAAGAGATCCTGGCCGGACTTGCCGAGATCCTGAACGAGGTCGCGGATGTGGCCGCCGAGGACGTCACTCCCGACAAGTCCTTCACCGACGATCTCGACGTCGATTCGCTGTCCATGGTCGAGGTAGCCATGGCCGCCGAGGAGAAGTTCGGCGTCAAGATTCCCGATGAGGAACTGCCGAAGCTGAAGACGGTCGGCGACGCGGTCTCCTACATCGAAGCCAACCCCGCCTAGCACGTCGCGGGCGACCAGCGAACCCCCGAGCGCAGAGGAAGCGAGTTATGACCGAGAACCAGACGTTCACCGACGACCCAGTGGTGGTGACGGGGCTCGGAGCTACCACTCCGCTCGGGGGCGATGTGCCGACCTTCTGGAGCAACCTGCTGGCAGGTAAGTCCGGAGTCAGGCAGCTGACCGAGGATTGGGCCGCCCCGCTTGCGGTGCGGATCGCCGCCCGGATGGCAGTCGATCCGACCGAGGTGCTGCCCCGGGTACAAGCCCGCCGCCTCGACCGCGCCGAGCAGGCCGCTCTGGTCGCCGCGGCAGAGGCCTGGCAGGACGCCGGATTCAAGGGCACTTCGGAGGAGAACGGGCTCGATCCGTCCCGGGTCGCCGCGGTGATCGGCACCGGTATCGGCGGCGTCACCAGCCTGATGGACCAGCACGACATCATCCTGGCCAGGGGGCCCTCGCGGGTGTCACCGCTGCTGATCCCGATGAACATGCCCAACGGGCCGGCTGCCTATGTCGGGCTGCAGATCGGCGCCCGGGCCGGCGTCCACACGCCGGTCAGCGCCTGCGCATCCGGCGCCGAGGCGGTCGCGTTGGGGCTCGACCTGATCCAGCTGGACCGGGCGGACATCGTCGTCGTCGGCGGCACCGAATCGTGCATCCATCCGCTGACCATCACCGGCTTCGCGCAGATGCGGGCGATGTCTACCCGAAACGACGATCCCGAACGAGCTTCGCGCCCCTACGACAAGGGCCGCGACGGCTTCGTCCTGGGTGAGGGCGCCGGGGTGCTGGTGCTGGAACGGCTCTCTTCGGCCAAGGCCCGCGGCCGCCAGCCCTATGCCGTCCTCGGCGGCGCGGCCATGACGGCCGACTCCTACGACATCGTGCAGCCCGACCCGGACGGCAACGGCCAGGCACGCGCCGCAAGGATCGCAGTCGAGCGTTCCGGCATCGCGAAATCCGACGTGGTGCACGTCAACGCCCATGCGACCTCGACGCCGGCGGGCGACATGGCAGAGGTCAACTGGATCGCCAAGCTGTTCGGCGAGCAGACCATCGTGACCGGCACGAAGTCGATGACCGGCCACCTGCTCGGTGCCGCCGGCGCGATCGAGTCGATCGCCACCGTGCTGAGCATCGTCCACGACATCATCCCGCCGACGATCAACCTCGACGACCCCGAGGACGGGCTGACGGTGGACGTGCCGCGCGAGGCACGCAAGGCGACCGTGACGGCCGCCCTCAACGACTCATTCGGCTTCGGTGGCCATAACGCATCGTTGCTTTTCCACAAGCTCTAGAGCACCACAGAGCTAGCGACCGGAGGTTCGACATGACGGTGACCACCACGAAGCCCGTGACCGCTGACAGCGCCGAGGTGGACCCTCGTGATGTCGAGGTCCGGCTGAACCTGCTGCTCGACCCGGGGAGCATGCAGGGCCTGCATCCCCGCGACGACTCGGGAATCTATGCCGTCCGGGGCACCATCAAGGGCAGCAACGTGATCGCCTTCTGCACCGACGCGCTCAAGATGGGCGGTGCGATGGGCTCGGAGGGTTGCAAGCACATCGTGGCAGCCATCGACCAGGCGTTGCGCGAGCGGCTGCCGGTAATCGGCGTCTGGCACTCCGGTGGCGCCCGGCTGGCTGAGGGCGTCGAGGCGCTGGATGCCGTGGGACTGGTCTTCCAGGCGATGATCCGCGCATCCGGCCGGGTCCCGCAGATCTCGGTCGTGCTCGGCCCGGCCGCCGGCGGCGCCGCCTACGGTCCGGCGCTGACCGATCTGGTGATCATGTCCAACGCGGGACGGGTTTTCGTCACCGGACCCGAAGTGGTGCGTAGCGTCACCGGCGAGAACGTCGACATGGAATCCCTCGGCGGTCCCGATACCCACGGTCGCCGCAGCGGCGTCGTACACGTCATCACCGATGACGACGCGAGCGCCCTGCACGAGGCCCGGCGGCTGACCGATCTGCTGGCCGCACAGTCGAGCTTCGACATCACGAGCCTGGGCGAGGATCCCGACCTTGGCGCGCTGCTACCGGAGAATCGCAAGCGCGCCTACGACGTCCACCCACTGGTAACCGGCTTGCTCGACGAGGGCACCTTCTTCGAGCTGCACGGGCGGTGGGCGCCGAACATCGTCACCGGACTCGGACGCCTGGCCGGGCGCACCGTCGGCGTCATCGCGAACAACCCGCTTCGACTCGGTGGCTGCCTGGACTCCCCCAGCGCCGAGAAGGCGGCGCGGTTCGTCCGGATGTGCGATGCGTTCGGCGTACCGCTGATCGTGCTGGTCGACGTGCCCGGCTACCTCCCCGGCGTGGGCCAGGAGTGGGATGGTGTGGTCCGCCGTGGTGCGAAGCTGCTGCATGCCTTCGGTGAGGCGGTCGTACCGCGGGTGACGCTGGTGACTCGCAAGGCCTACGGCGGTGCCTACATCGCGATGAACGCGCGCTCACTCGGCTCGAACGTGGTGTGGGCGTGGCCTGGCGCCGAGGTCGCCGTGATGGGCGCGACCGCCGCGGTCGGCATCCTGCACCGCAAGAAGCTCGCGGCAGCGCCACCCGGCGAGCGCGAGGCCCTGCACGCCCAGCTGGCCGCCGAGCATGAGCGAATCGCCGGAGGTGTCAGCCGGGCGATGGAAATCGGCGTCGTCGACGAGCTGATCCAGCCGACCGAGACCCGCACCAGGGTGGCCACCGCGCTGGCTGCTATCCCGGCCGCTCGCGGTGCGCACGGCAACATCCCGCTCTAAGCCCGACCCGGACCCTTCCTCCGCGAAAATAGGTGTCGACTCGCTGAATAGAAGCGTGTCGACGCCTATTTTCGTTGAGCGGTGGTTAGACGACCTTGTGGAACAGCGTCACGGGCGAGTTGTCGCCGGCCTCGCGGTAGGCCTCCAACTCGGCGTCCCAGGATGAGCCCAACAGCTCATGCAAGCCGTGGGCGTATTCCTCCGTGGACCGCGCCCGGGCGAGCAGTCCGCGCAGGCGTTCCTCGCTGACCACGATGTCGCCGTTCGCCGAGACAGCGCTGCGATGAAAGCCCCTGCCGGGCACGTAGGCCAGCCGTTCGCCGTCCGTGCTGGACGTCCCGTCCTCGGTGATCTCGAATCGCAGCATCGGCCAGGCTCGCAACGACGCTGCCATCCTGGCGGCCATCCCGATAGGTCCGACCCAGGTTGCCTCGGCTCGTAGCTGCCCGGGGGCGGCAGGCTGGGCCCTCCACTGCAGCTTGCAGGGACGACCAAGTACGCCGGCGAGGGCCCACTCCACGTGGGGCCCGATCGCCGACGGGCAGGCATGGATATAGACCACACCGCGAGTGGATGACGCCGCCTGAGCAGCAGACATCGCGCACCTCCGCAACTTCGACTGGCAACGTCTTCCCCAAGCGCTGCCACCGATGGAGCCACGGTGGTACTTACGTGAATATTGTGACGCATGAGGTGGCACAAAAGCCAGCCCAGCGCCGCAATTTTGCTTTACCGAAATAAAACGCCGCAGAAGTCGCTCGCCGCAGCCGGTCGATTTCGGGCTCAGCCGCCGCTCTTGCGACGGAACTGCCGCTTGCCGCCGACCGGCCCGTGTGCATCATGGATCTTCGAGCCCGCCGGGCCCGCTCCGCCGACGCCATCAGCCTGATGCTGCTGCTTGCGCTGCAACGCCTCCCGGAACTTTGCCTTCACGTCAGCCGGGTCAGCCGCGTCCTGGGCCTCGTCATGTTCTGTACTCGCCTTGTCAGCAGCCATGGGCTAACCCTGGCACAGGCCACCCGAGGCCGCCAAGTTTTTGCCGGCGTCCCCGCGATCGGCGACGCCATACCGCCACCGCATAGGATTCTTGCCACACCACCTCTGACACAGGCCCAGGACCGGGAAGCCGTTGACCGAACATGTGCTGACCCTCGCGTGCCGCGACCGAATCGGCATCGTTCACGCGGTAACCGGCTTCCTCGCCGAGCGTGGATGCAACATCCTGGACAGCCAGCAGTTCGGCGATCCCGACACCGGACGCTTCTTCATGCGCGTGCACTGTGCTGCCAGCGCAGTGTCAGCCGATCAACTGCGAGCCGATTTCGCCGACCTGGGCCGAACCTTCGAGATGGACTGGCAGCTTCACGACTCGGACCGGCGCACCAGGTCCCTGATCCTCGTCTCGCGGTCGGGCCACTGCCTCAACGACCTGCTCTACCGCTGGCAGACCGGTGCTCTGACCGCCGAGATCGTGGGCATCGTGTCGAATCATCCGGACTTCGAGCCGCTGGCGCGCGCTTACGGAGTGCCCTATCACTGGCTGCCGGTAACCCCGCAGGAGCGTGACCGCCAGGAGCGAGTGCTGCTCGACCTGGTTGAGAGCTACCAGGCCGAACTCGTGGTGCTTGCGCGCTACATGCAGGTCCTTTCCGACGACCTGTGCGACCGGCTCAGCGGACGGATGATCAACATCCACCACTCCTTCCTGCCCAGCTTCAAGGGAGCCCGGCCCTACCAGCAGGCCTATGACCGCGGGGTGAAGCTGATCGGAGCGACCGCGCATTACGTGACCGCCGAACTCGACGAGGGGCCGATCATCGACCAGGAGGTGGCCAGGGTGGATCACTCCCACTCACCGGCCAAACTGGAGGCGATCGGACGGGATCTGGAATCCCAGGCGCTGGCCAGGGCAGTACAGGCACACGCCGAGCATCGGGTGCTGCTGAACGGGTCCAAGACCGTCGTCTTCCGCTGAGGCGCATTGGGTCTAGACCTTTTAGGCCCGGCGTGATGCAATAGCGCGGTTCATCGTCGGCCGAGCACGAGGATCCCCGCGTATGGAACTTCCCGAACGCGCCGAGATCGTTGTCATCGGCGGCGGCGTCATCGGAACCTCGGTGGCCTATCACCTCACCAAACTCGGCCGCACCGACGTCCTGCTGCTCGAACAGGGCCGATTGTCCGGCGGCACCACGTGGCATGCGGCGGGGCTGGTCGGTCAGCTACGCGCGTCTGAGAGCGGCACTCGGCTGGTGCAGTATTCAACCGAGCTCTACCAGCGCCTGGAGAGCGAAGTAGGCCTGTCCACGGGATACCAGCGATGCGGCGGCGTCACGGTGGCCCGCACGCAGGACCGGATGATCCAGCTGCGTCGCACCGCGGCCACCGCGGAGGCCTACGGCTTGGACTGCGCGATCATCACGGCGGACGAGGCCAAGCAGTGCTACCCGCTACTGGAGGCCACGGATCTCGTCGGTGCCATCTGGCTGCCCGGCGACGGTACGGCCAACCCGACCGACCTCACCGCGGCGCTGGCTCGCGGCGCGCGACTGGGAGGCGCGCGGATCATCGAGCAGGCGCGAGTCACCGGCCTGACCACCCGCGAGGGCACCGTGCGCGGTGTCACCGTGAGCCGGGCGGACGGCGATCGGTTCATCGAAGCCGACATCGTTGTCAACTGCGCAGGGCAGTGGGCCAAGGCAGTCGGGCTCCTCGGCGGGGTGACCGTCCCGCTGCACTCGGCCGAGCATTTCTACGTCGTTACCGAGCAGCTTGACGGGGTCCATCGCGACCTGCCGATCCTGAGGGATCCGGACGGATACACCTACTTCAAGCCAGAGGTCGGCGGTCTCGTGGTCGGCGGGTTCGAGCCGCAGGCCAAGCCGTGGGTCGCCCCCGATGCGATTCCGTACCCGTTCGAGTTTCAGTTGCTGGACGAGGACTGGGAGCACTTCTCGGTGCTGATGGAATCGGCCGTCCATCGCATCCCCGCGCTGGCCGACACCGGCATCAAGAAGTTCTACAACGGGCCCGAAAGCTTCACTCCGGACAATCAGTTCATCCTCGGCGAGGCGCCGGAACTGCGGAACTTCTATGTCGGCGCGGGATTCAACTCGGTAGGGATCGCCTCAGCCGGCGGCGCCGGACGAGCGCTTGCCGAGTGGATAGTCAACGGCTCGGCCACCATGGATCTCACCGCGGTCGACATCCGCCGCTTCGCCGAGTTCAACGGCAACGTCGGCTGGTTGCACGACCGGGTCGCAGAGATCCTCGGCCTGCACTATGCGCTGCCCTGGCCCAATCGCGAGTTGCAGAGCGCTCGCGGATTGCGTCGCTCGCCGGTCCACGACCTGCTGGAGCGGGCGGGCGCCAGCTTGGGTTCGAAGATGGGCTGGGAGCGCGCCAACTACTTCGCCGCATCGCCGCAAGCACGCCAGCTCGAGTACTCCTGGGGCCGGCAGAACTGGCATCAGCTCTGTGTCGAGGAACATCGCGCCACCCGTGAGCGCGTCGCGCTCTTCGATCAGACGTCCTTCGGCAAACTGCTCATCACCGGTCCGGACGCCCAGCGTGCGCTGCAGTGGATCTGCGCCGCCGATGTCGACGTGCCGGTAGGCAGCACCGTCTACACCGGCCTGCTCAATGCGCGAGGCGGCTACGAATCAGACGTCACGCTGACCCGGCTCAGCCCAGCCGAATACCTGCTGGTGACCGGATCGGCGTCGGTGATTCGCGACCGGGACCACCTGCTGCGCAACTGCCCGCCTGACTGCGGGGTGTCGGTCGTGGACGTCACCTCGGCCTACGCGGTGCTCGGCGTGATGGGACCGCAAGCCCGCACGCTGCTGCAACGGTTGAGCCGGGCAGACCTGAGCAATGCGGCGTTTCCGTTCGGCAGCAGCAGGTTGATCGACCTCGGCCACGCCACCGTCCGGGCGACCCGCATCACCTACGTCGGCGAACTGGGCTGGGAACTTTACGTGCCGAGCGAGTTCGCGGTGGGGGTCTATGAACAGCTCCGCGATGCGGGCAGCGAGCTGGGACTTGCCGAGGCCGGCTATTACGCGATCAACTCGCTTCGGCTGGAAAAGGGTTATCGAGCTTTCGGCACCGACCTGACGCCGGACTTCGGGCCGGTAGAGGGGGGCCTGAGCTTCGCCACCAAACTCAGCACGCCGATCCCGTTCCTGGGCAGGGCGGCGGTGGAGGCGGCGAAAGCTCGCGGCCCGCGACGCCGGCTCGTCTCCTTCGTCGTCGAGGATCCTGACGCGACGCTCTGGGGTGGCGAACTCATCCGGCGCGAGGGCGTCGCGCTGGGTCAGGTCACCTCGGCCGCTTTCGGTGCCACGATCGGCGCGACGGTAGGCCTGGCCTACATCTGGCGCGCGGACGGGGCCCCCGTCACCGCCGAGGATCTCGCACTGAGCGGCTACCAAGTCGATATTGCCGGTGACGTATCGCCGATCACGCTGCACCGGCGGGCACCGTTGGATCCGGCCGGCGCACGCATCCGGGCCTGAGTTCATCGCCGCCTGTCGAGCGGCATCGCTGTCCCCCCGGATTGAGCTCGTACCCCAAACACCTGCCGTCCACGCAGCTCGGCGAGGTAGGTTTGATTCCATTACATGCGGTCTGCGTAAAATGATCGTTAATGTAGCCTGATAGGGGGGTCTAGCATGCTGCGTCTTGACGTCAACGTCTTCGACTACGTCATCCTGGCGATCTATTTCGCGCTGGTCGTCGGGATCGGTGTGATGGCACGCAGGGCCGTCGCCACCAGCGAGGACTTCCTGCTCTCGGGCCGATCGCTGCCTGCATGGGTCACCGGCCTGGCCTTCATCTCGGCAAACCTCGGTGCCATCGAGATCCTCGGGATGGCGGCGAACGGCGCGCAGTACGGCATGTCGACCCTGCACTTCTACTGGATCGGCGCGGTCCCCGCGATGGTCTTCCTGGGCATCGTGATGATGCCCTTCTACTACGGATCCCGGGTCCGCAGCGTCCCCGAATTCCTGCTGCGACGGTTCAACCCCGCGACCCACCTGTTCAACGCGCTGTCCTTCGCGGCGGCCGCCGTGCTGACCGCGGGAGTGAACCTCTACGCACTCGCGCTCGTGATCAACGCCCTGATCGGCTGGCCGATCTGGATATCGATCGTGGTGTCCGCCGCCTTCGTCCTCGCCTACATCCTGCTCGGCGGGCTGTCCGGCGCGATCTACAACGAGGTTCTGCAGTTCTTCGTCATCGTCGCCGGCCTAGTGCCGCTGGTGATCATCGGACTGCACAACGTCGGCGGATACAGTGGCCTGAAAGAGAAAGTCAGCCACACCGCGCTGGGACCGAACTCGTTCTCGACCTGGAGCGGAACGAACGTCGGGCACTGGACGAACCCGCTCGGCGACTGGATCGGCATCGTGATGGGCCTGGGGTTCGTGCTGTCCTTCGGCTACTGGACTACCAACTTCGCCGAGGTGCAGCGCGCCCTGTCGGCCAAGGATCTCTCCGCGGCCCAGCGCACCCCGTTGATCGGCTCGTTTCCGAAGATCTTCATCCCGGCGCTCACCATCATCCCGGGGCTCCTTGCGCTGGTCCTGATTCCGAATCTCGGCGGTAAGGGCGCGAACGATCTCACCTACAACGACGCCATCCCGGCGCTGATGAACAAGTTCCTGCCCAACGGCACCCTCGGCATCGCCCTGGCCGGACTTCTCGCGGCGTTCATGGCAGGGATGGCCGCCAACGTCAGCTCGTTCAATACGGTGTTCACCTATGACATCTGGCAGACCTACGTCAGGCCAGGCAGGCGCGACAGCTACTACCTGACGGTCGGGCGCATCGTCACCGTCGTCGGAATCGTGATCGGCATCGGGACCGCGTTCATCGCCTCGGGCTACACGAACATCATGAACTACATCCAGTTGCTGTTCTCCTACTTCAATGCTCCGCTGTTCGCGACGTTCATCATCGCGATGTTCTGGAAGCGCGCCACTCCGTGGGCCGGCTTCTTCGGCCTGGTCGCGGGAACGACCGGGGCAGCCGTGATGCACTTCGCCGGATACCACATCGCCTACTTCTACAAGGGTGGGGTGTTCGATCCGACGCACGGCGCCATCAATGCCCAGATGCTCAATTTCTACGGTGCGATAACGGCGTTCGTTGCTGATGCGATCGTGACCGTGGTGGTCACGATGGTCACCAGATCAAAGCCGGTCAGCGAGCTTGCCGGGTTGGTATGGGGAGTCCACGACCCGAATGCGCCGGATCCGGACACGGTCCGCAAGCCGGCCTGGTGGGCCTCGCCGAAGCTGCTGGGCGCGATCTCGCTCGGCATCGTGCTAGTCCTGTCCGTGATCTTCGCCTAGGAGGTGACCATGTCCGACAATCCGAACGATGAAGCCGACGTTCCACATTCGGCAGCCGCACGGCTCTTTGATATCCGGTTGCTCATCGGAGGGCTCTTCACGCTCTACGGCGTCATGCTGATCATCGCTGGTTTCTTCGTGTCCGATTCGGCGCGCCGCAAGGCCAGCGGGATCAACATCAACCTGTGGCTCGGCATCGGCATGCTGGTGCTCGGGTTGCTTTTCCTACTGTGGCAACGGCTCAATCCGTTGCGCATCGAGCCCCATGACGAAGTGGAGGTGCGTCGTGAGCCCTGACCACCCTTCGCCCGCGATCATCGTCGTCGGCGTGGACGGCTCGGAGTCGAGCAAGGACGCTGTTCGGTGGGCAGCGCGGGAGGCCACGCTCACGGGGGCAAGCCTGCGGGCAGTCTCCAGCTGGCGCTGGCCCAACTACCTGACTCGCGTTCCGCCGGGCGTGGATCTGGCCGCCGAGACCTCGCAGACGCTGCACGAGACCGTCACCGAGGTGCTGGCCGATTACCCGGACGTGTCGGTGAGCCAACACGTGGTGGATGGCCCGGCAGGCCCGGCCCTGCTCACCCAGGCCAGCGATGCCAGCCTGCTCGTGGTTGGCGCACGAGGCCGCGCCGCCTTTCCCGGCATGCTGCTCGGCTCGGTGGCGGAGTACTGCGTGCGCAACGGGCCGTGCCCGGTCGTCGTGGTACGCGAGAAGGCCGCCGCGCTCTGATTGCCGGGACATCCACCGGCAAGCGCAGAGTACGGTGGGAAATGGCTCAGAAGCGCAGCCGTGTCACATCATCCGATCGCGAAACCTCGCGACGACGGAGGCAGCCATCATGGGACTCGACGACAAGCTCAAGAACAAGGCCCAAGAAGCCAAGGGAAAGGCCATGGAAGGCGCCGGCGCCGCTTCTGATGACCAGCGGATGAAGAACCAGGGCAAGGACGACCAGATGAAGGCCGACCTCAAGCAGGCGGGCGAGAAGGTAAAGGACGCCTTCAAGGACTAGAAGCCAGCCCGCAGGGTTATCGTGCGGTCGCTAAAGCGGGCTCAGATCAGCTGGATAACGTCCTGGATCGAATCGAGAATGCGCGCGGGACGGAAGGGGAATCGCTCGACGTCCGCCCTGCGCGTGGACCCGGTCAGCACCAGAATGGTTTCGAGGCCTGCCTCGATCCCCGCGACCACATCGGTGTCCATCCGGTCACCGATCATGACGGTGTTCTCCGAGTGCGCCTCGATCCGGTTCAACGCGCTGCGAAACATCATCGGATTCGGCTTGCCGACGAAGTAGGGCTCGGCGCCGGTGGCGCGGGTGATCAGCGCCGCCACCGAACCGGTCGCCGGTAACGGTCCATCCGCGGAGGGCCCGGTTGCATCAGGATTCGTCGCGATGAACCGGGCACCCTTCTCGATCAGCCGGATAGCGGTCGTGATGGCCTCGAAGGAATACGTCCGGGTCTCCCCCAGCACCACGAAATCCGGCTCGGCATCGGTGAGGGTGTAGCCCGCTTCGTACAGCGCCGTGGTGAGCCCCGCCTCACCGATCACGTACGCCGAGCCGCCGGGAAGCTGGTCGCCCAGGAACGACGCCGTCGCCAGCGCCGAGGTCCAGATCGCCTTTTCCGGCACCGACAATCCCGCCCGGGACAACCGCGCCGAAAGATCCCGAGGCGTGAATATTGAGTTGTTCGTCAGCACCAGGAACCGACGCTCCAACTCGACCAGGCGCTGCAGGAACTCGGCGGCACCAGCCAGCGCCTGGCCCTCGTGCACCAGGACACCGTCCATATCGGTCAGCCAGCATTCCGCGGTTCGGCGTTCCGCCATCAGATCCCTCTCGCCCGTCCTGATCGTTATGGCCATGCCTTGCAGCCGTTGCGCTGACCAGTCTTGCAGCACGTCACCCGCCCTCGACGGAGCGGGGTTCGTCGGCCAGCACCCGGCCGTAGCGCCCGAGCACCCGCTCGCGCAATCCCGGATCGTTAAGTGGCACCGGCTGCAAGAAGATCTCGTCCAGCTCGGCGAAATCCCTGCGCAGCTCCTCATCGATCCGGACGCATGCGTGCTCGAGATCTGCCGCGGACAGGGAGTCCACAAAATCGAGCCGGGTGCAGAGCAGGACGCGGTTGGTTCCGATCATCATCGTGAGCAGGTCCACGACGTCGGTCACCTCGGGCTGCTCCTCCAAACGAGCAGCGACCGCCAGCACCAACCGGCGGCTGGCCTGCTTGCCGATCAGCAGATCCTTGCAGGCCTGCGCGAGCAGGAAGGCCGCGACCACCAGCAGAACGCCGATGGCCAGCGAGGCCGCTCCGTCATAGGCGGCCGAACCGGTGAGCTGATGCAGGCCGACGCCGAGCGCGGCGATGCTCAGACCCGTCAGGGCCGCCGAGTCCTCGAGCACCACGCTGGTGACCGTCGGGTCCTCGGGATCGCGAAGGTAGGAGGCGATCGAACGCTGGCCCCGTGCGGCCGCTTCCCGTAGCTGACCGGTGGCCTGCCTGAACGAGACACCCTCGATCACGAAGGCAAGAGCCAGCACCGGATAGTTGATCCAGAGCCGCTCGCTGGGCTCGCCGCCGGAGATGATGGTATGCAGACCCTGGAAGATCGAGAAGGCCGCGCCTGAAACCAGGATGGTGACGGCCGCGATCAACGACCAGAAATAGCGTTCCTTGCCGTAGCCGAACGGGTGTTCGCGGTCGGCTCGGCGCTCCGAGCGCCGAAGCGCGGTGAGCAGCAACAGTTCGGTGGAGCTGTCCCCGACCGAGTGGGCGGCCTCGGACAGCAACGCTCCAGAGCCGGTCACCAGGCCCGCCACCAATTTCAGCAGACCCACGCCCAGGTTGGCCGCAAGGGCGAGGACCACCGTGAACGTGCTCTCCTGGCTCGCATTCGACGCCGGCATCGTTCCATCTTGGCCCCGGCCGCGCCCGCGGTCACTACCGCACGAGGGTTTGATCGAATGGCTGGCGATGCAGCCGACGAAGCGGCATCCTTGCCAGGGACAGCAGAGGCGTCGCCGGATCCGAACACGAAGGGATCTTCATGGGAGAGGACGTCGCGAGGACGGAGTTCACCCGCGCCGATCGACAGAAGTATCGGGCCAAGGTACGGCGCTGCCTCGATGTCCTTGCCCGGATGCTGGCCGAGTCGAAGTTCGACTTCGAGAAGCCCATGACCGGTCTGGAGATCGAGTTCAACCTGATCGACGAGCACAACGACCCCGCCATGAAGAACGCCGAAGTGCTGTCCGCGATTGCCGATGACGACTACCAGACCGAGTTGGGCCAGTTCAACATCGAGGTCAATGTTGCGCCCCGGCCGTTGACCAGCGCTTCGGCGCAGGAACTCGAGCGGGAGCTTCGGGCAAGTCTCAATGAAGCCGAGAAGCGATCTCAAGGCGTCGGGGCGCACATCGTGATGATCGGGATCCTGCCTACCCTGCGTCCACAAGACTTGACCGTCGAGTCACTCAGTGCGAACGCGCGCTATGCCCTTCTCAACGAACAGATCTTCGCCGCCCGCGGGGAGGATCTGCACATCAGCATCGACGGCCCGGAACGGCTCTCCGTCTATTCGGACACGATCGCACCCGAAGCCGCCTGCACGTCGGTGCAGCTGCACCTGCAGGTCAGCCCGGCTGATTATGCGGCGAACTGGAACGCCGCCCAGAGCATCGCCGGGGTACAGCTCGCACTCGGCGCCAACTCGCCGTTCCTGTTCGGCAAGGAACTGTGGCGCGAGACCCGCATCGCGTTGTTCGAACAGACCACCGACACCCGGCCCGACGAGCTCAAGGCACAGGGCGTCCGGCCACGAGTCTGGTTCGGCGAGCGGTGGATCACCTCGATCTTCGACCAGTTCGAGGAGAACGTGCGCTACTTCCCGGCCCTGCTGCCGATCTGCGAGGACGAGGACCCGGTCGAGGTGCTGGACCGGGGCGAGGCTCCCTCGCTGTCCGAACTGCGGATGCACAACGGCACGATCTATCGGTGGAACCGTCCGATCTATGACGTCTATCGGGGCAAGCCACATCTGCGGGTGGAGAATCGCGTGCTGCCCGCGGGTCCCACGGTGGTCGACATCCTGGCCAACGCCGCGTTCTACTACGGCCTGCTGCGCATGCTTGCCGAACAGGACCGCCCGCTGTGGTCGCGGATGTCGTTCGCGGCCGCCCAGGACAACTTCAACGAGGCCGCCCGGCAGGGCATCGACGCTCAGCTCTACTGGCCAGGCCTCGGCGAGGTGCCGGCTACCGAACTCGTGTTACGCCGGCTGCTGCCGATGGCCCACGAGGGGCTGGAGCGCTGGGGCGTCGACGCCGCCGTGCGCGACCGGCTGCTCGGCGTCATCGAGCAACGGTGTATTTCTCACGTCAACGGCGCAGAGTGGCAGGTGCGGACCTTCCACCGGATCGACGACGAGCAACAACCACTGGACCGCCGGGACGCCCTGCGTGAGATGCTGCGGCGCTACGTCGAGCACATGCACAGCAACGAACCCGTGCACAGCTGGCCGCTGGCCTGAGCAGGGATCGTCCTGCTCGGCGAGGACTAGGGTCGCAGTCGGGAGTCATTTCCGACCGAGGAGGCTGCACATGACTGACCCGACATCGGACCTGCCGTGGTCGGCGAGTCCGGAAGACCTCGCAGAGCAGAACACCCCGGTAGACCCGGATCAGCCCGAAGCCGAGGCCGAGCCGTCGATCGGCGACGACAAGCCCGAAGCGGACGTCTTGGAGCAGTGGACCACGGTGCCTGAGGAGGAGTCTGAGGACTACCGGTCGTAATCCTGGCAGAGCCGAGGGCCGCGCGTCAGGTCAGTTGTCGGGCAAGGCCGACGTGGCGAGCATTGGAGTTCGTCCGGCTGGCTGGCCCGGACGAGATGTCAGCGGCGTCATCGGTGGAATCTCCAGTTCCACCTGCGCCGAGGCATCGATGGTGAAGGCGACACCGTGGTGTAACAGTCGCAGGTGGGTGTCGGGGCCATCCTCGACCGAATAGCACGCGTGGTCCTTGGTGGCGACTACCCGGACCTTGCTGCCGCGCCACCGGATTGCGAAGGACAGCCGGGTGATGGCCGGCGGCAGCCGCGGCGCGAAACTCAGTTGGCCGTCGTGGTCCCGCATGCCGCCGAAGCCACACACCAGCCCGAGCCAGGCGCCTGCCAGCGACGCCACGTGCACGCCGTCGCGGGTGTTGTGCTCCAGATCGCGCAGATCCATCTGAGCTGCCTCGCTGAGATAGTCGTGTGCCAGTTCCAGCTGGCCAACCTCGGCAGCCACGATGGCCTGCGAACAGGCTGACAGCGAGGAATCGCGAACCGTCAGTTCCTCGTAGTAGGCAAATGCCTTCGCTTTCTCCTCCGGCGTGAACGAGTCTCCGCACCAATGCATCGCCAGTACCAGATCTGCCTGCTTGACGACCTGCTTGCGATAGATCTCGAAGTAGGGGGCATGCAGCAGCAGGGGGTAGCCGCCGCGCTTGGCAGACTCCTCGAAGTCCCACCGGTCGTGGCGGGTGGAACCGCGGTCCTGCTCGGGCATCTGCAGATCCTCGTTGTAGGGCACCGCGATCGCCTGGGCGGCGGCCTCCCAGGAGGCCAGCTCGTCCTCGGAGATCTCCATCGTCGAGGCGACGTCTGGCCACCGACGCGCCGCACGGGCAGCGAAGCGCAGGTTGCGAGCGGCCATCAGGTTTGTGTAGGTGTTGTCATCGACGATCGCGCTGTACTCATCCGGGCCGGTCACGCCGTCGATGTGGAAGAGCTCGTCAGCCCCGTAGTACCCCAGTGACATCCACAGTCGGGCCGTCTCGGCCAGCATCGGCAGCGCGCAGTCTCGTTCGAACTCCTCATCGCCGGTCCAATCGACGTGCCTGACAGCGGCGAGCGCGATATCGGCATTGATGTGGAACGCGGCCGTACCAGCGGGCCAATAGGCACTGCATTCCTGACCGCGGATCGTCCGCCAGGGAAAGGCGGCGCCGCGTTGCTCCAGCGTCCGGGCTCGTTCCAGCGCGAGATCCATCGTCGAGTGCCGCCACCGCAACGCATCCGCCGCGGCGCGCGGCGCGGTCGCGGTCAGCACCGGAAGGACGAAACTCTCGGTGTCCCAGAAGGCGTGGCCGTCATAGCCGGGTCCGGTCAAGCCCTTGGCGGGGATCGCACGCTGCTCGGCACGGGCACCGGCCTGCAGCACGTGGAACAGCCCGAACCGGACGGCTTGCTGCGCGGACGGGTCACCGTCCAGTTCCACATCGGCGCCGTCCCAGAATTCCTCTACGTAGGCCTGCTGCTCTGCGACCAGACCATCCCACCCGGTGTGCATCGCTGCGGACAGGGCGGCGTCCACCTGATCGCGCAGGGCGGGCACCGTGCGCTGGCTGGACCAGCCGTAGGCGACGAACTTCGTCAGCGCCAAGCGCTCCCCCGGTTCCAGCCGGGTTCCCACGGTCGTGCGGGACCAGTCTTGTTCGACGTAAGTATGGGAGCTGGTGTTGTAGTTGCCGTCGATGAGATGGTCGGCGGCGGCCGCCATCCGCAACCCGCTGCGCCGCGTTCGGTGGATCAGTGAGGAGCGGTTCTTGTCGCCGCCGTGCTCCTCGGCTTCCAAGGGACGCTCGAGCGCGGCCGCTACCCGTGGATCAGCCGATGCGATGGGCACCGGCTCGTTGGCGACCAGTTCGGACTGCATCACCACGCGGGCCGGATCGCCGACCGCCTCGACCTCGTAGT